>SKJZ01000260.1 GCA_007121755.1 Halorhodospira sp.
CTCACGACGAGCCCCCTTCGATGCGCACCCGCGGGTCGAGCACCGCGTAGAGGAAGTCGAGCAGGAAGACGGTGGCCGCCAGCAGGTAGGCGAAGATCACCACCGAGCCGATGATCACCGGCGTATCCCGGTAGCCGATGGCCTGGAAGAGCAGGGTGCCGAGGCCGGGCCAGTTGAAGACCTGCTCCAGGATGATCGCCCCGCTCCACAGCCCGATCAGCATCAGCAGGAAGCTGGTGACGATGGGGGAGAGGGTCGGGCGCAGGATATAGCGCCGCCGGATCAGCCGGTCCGGCAGCCCCTTGGCGCGGGCCATCTCCACGTAGTCCTCGCTGGAGTGGATCAAAAAGAAGGTGCGCCAGGAGTAGATGGAGATGAAGATCGACGAGATAAACATGGCCGCCACCGGCAGCGCCATGTGGCGCAGCAGGCTGGCGGCGTAGGCCCAGCGGTCCTCCGGCGGCGGTGCGGCCACCATGCCGCCGGCCGGAAAGAGGGGCACCACGAAGGCGAAGAGCAGGATCAGGAAGATACCGTAGAACCACGCCGGCGCCGCCGAGCTGGGCGCCAGCGCGATCACCGTCTGGTCCGCCGCGCTGCCGTAGCGGCGCGACAGGGCCAGGGCGGCGGCGATGGAGACGAAGAAGACCAATAAGTTGGCGGTGCCGAAGAGGAGCAGGGTGGCCGGCAACCGCTCGACGATGATGTTATAGACCTGCCGCGAGCCGGCGTCGCTGTGCATCTCCTCGGCCCGCCCCAGATCGAGGCGCATCGCCTGGCGCAGATAGTCGACGCTGCGGACGATGAACGGCTCGTCGAGCCGCAGCCGCTCCACCTGCAGGTCGATCTGCTGCTGCATGAACCGGTTGCGCTCCTCCGCGGTGAGGTCTTGGAAGGCGGGATCGGCGCGCACCAGTTCCGCCACCTCGCTCTGGATCTGTACCAGGCGCAACTCGTCTACTTGGCCGCCCATGTTGGCGATGACGATGGTGAGATAGACCCCCACCAGGACCGTCACCAACAAGGCGAAGAGCCGCTTCACCGTAAAGAAGGCGAGCCGCCGCAAATCGCGCAACAGACCGCTCACTGCGATTCCTCCCCGGCAGTGTGAGTGGTCGTTTGCGGGAAGGAGGGGCGGGGGTCCCCGTTCAGGGTGTCGGTCGCCTGGACGGCGACCGTCAAGCCTCCAGGGACGGATTCACGGCGTCCCTGAACGGGCGCCTCCGCCCCCCCTTCCCGAGCACGCCCACTCCCTCGACCACGGGCGGGAACCGTGGCGAAGGCGTGGGTGGCGAAAGCCGGCAGAGCGACATTCACCGTGGTCACCACCACCTCTAGGCTGTTTGCCCCGGTCCCCAACGCCTCCAGCGTCGCCGCTGGCAGGTGAATACGCCAGTGGCCGTCGTCCATCGGTTCCGCCTCCCCTTGCAACGCCACCGCGTCATCGCCGTCGAAAAGCAGAAAGCGTACCGCTTCGATCTCCCCGGTGGGATAGGGCGCCCCGCCGAAGGTGACGGCCAGGGTCAGGTCCACCGGCTCGCCGTGCTCCACGACCAACGGGCCGTCGAGGTCCAGTTCGGGGATACGCGGCTCGGAAAAGCGTAGCCACTTATCCGCCGGGTCGGGGAAGTCGTCGAAACGGCGCAGCACCAAGCTGCCCTCCACCGGCCGCACCGAGTGGAGGTAGAACGGCCCGTCGTCGACCCAGAAGTGGCCCCGCTCCCGGTGCCACGCCTGGAGCGCGGCGTGTCGCTCGGCGGCCTCACCGTCGCGCAGCCACGGCTCCAGCACGGCGGGGAACGGCACCCGTTCGGCGGCGGCGATACCCTCCAGGTAGCCGCGCAGGATCTCCAGGCTGGGGCCGGAGACCAGGTTGAGCCACTCCACCCCCATGCGGTCCGACTTCAGGGAGGAGAAGGCCAGTTCGCCGCGCCGCTCGGCCTCGATGCCCAGTTGCAACACGTGCCACGGCTGCGTCCCCGGCACGCGGGCGGCCACTAGAACCTCGGCGTCGGGATAGACTTGGTCGCTGTAGACCTCCACCGTCAGCGGGTCGGTGGCGGTGATCCGCCAGCCGCGGAAGTGGCGCTGGTAGACGTCGAAGGTGGGGACGTGGCTCGGATCGAAAAGCGGGCTCTCCTCGTCGGCGCGGACGAAGCTGAGGACCCACGGTAGGACTAGATCGGCTGCCGAGACCCGCGTGCCGCCGTGCCAGCGGCGCTCCAGGTAGCCGTCCTCGAAGCGCAGTACGGTGCGCGAGCGGGCGGTGAGCCCCTCCGGGTGCTTCTCGCCCACGGTGACGATGCGTTGCCCATTGTTGTCCCAGTCGATCCAGGCGTCCTCCGGTACCCAAATCTCGGGGACAGTCTCCAGCTCCACCCACTCCAGGGTCCGGGTGACCGGGGTGCCCTCGACCACCGCCACCTCGGCGGCGTCGATGCGCTGGGGCCAGTATAGCCCGGTGAACGGGTCGGGCATCACCGCCGAGTCGTAGAGGGCGCGCAGGATCATCTGGTCGAAGATCCAGTTGCTGCCGGCCACCGGGTTCCACGGCTCGGTGAGCATGGTCGGGGTGGCGAAGACCACCCGTCCGCCGATTTGGCCGTCGAAGCGGATGGTGAACGGCCACAGCGCCGAGCCGGAGATGCCGCCGGCCAGGTCGGCGGCCAGGTGCAGATCCTCGGCGTGGGGCCAGACACTGAGCTGATCGAGGAGCCAGACCCGGGCGGAGTCGCGCATGGACAGCTCCAGGGCTCTCTCCATCAACTCCCGGCGCTCCTCCAGCGTGGCGTAGTCGCGCCGCTCCAGACGTTCCGCCAACTCGGCAAACTCAGGGGTCGGCGTGTAAGCCTGCCACAGGGGCGCGGGCCGCCCGCTGGGGGTGTAGTAGGCGCTGAAGTTGTTCGCCGCATCGCGATCGATGACGCGGGTAATCCAGGCGCCAGTATAGACGTGCCAGCGGCCCGCGGACGGGTCGCCGGCGATCCAGATACGCGACGCCTCATCGGCGGTGCGGTAGAGCCGTTCGGTCTCGAAGCCCTGGTCTTCCAGCAGGTTGGCGACGTAGTCACCGATCCGCTCCCGGCTGTCCTCGGTGCGGATGAGGACGGTGAGACGTACCGGCTCTCCGTTGTAGTGCCATACGCCATCGACGCGTCGGGCGCCCAGCGCCTCCATCTCGGTCGCGATCACCTCGGCGGCGCGTTGCGGGTCGTGGCGGTAGCGCAACTCCAGTTCGCGGGCGGTCTCCGCCAACCGGGCGTAGTCCGGGAAGGCGGTGCTGATGGTTAGGTAGCGCGGTACGGCGAGGCCCCCGAACAGCTCCTCGGCGATGTGGCGGCGGTCCACCAGCCAATTCATCGCCTCGCGGATGGCCGGGATGCGGAACGGATTGAGCCGGCCGTCGTCGAACTCCGCCGGGTTGAAGGTGAGTTCCACCGACGTGCCGTAGGAGAGGTGGTGACCGACGCCCGGGGCAGCCTGGATCTGCCGGAAGATGGCGGCGCTGTCGAGCCCCTGGCCGTAGACGTGGTGTGTGCCGCCGCGGATCAACGCAGTGATCCGTCCGGGGTCCGCCTCGCGGGTGAAGACGATCTCGTCGACCAGCGCGCCCCGTCGCGTTTCGATCCCTTCCGGTGGCGCAGAGGCGTGCGCGGCGCCGGGTCCGGCGGGACCGCCATGCCAGAACACCGCCGCGGTGGCGCCGGTCAGTGCCAACGCCGCGGCGGCCAGCAGGATCGTGCGCAACGCCATCGGTCAGCGTGAACCCTCTGCCGCGTGGATCAAGACAGCATGTTGCTACAGCGGGCCGGCGGTGGGAAGAGCGGTGGTGGCGATTGCGGTCTCTTTCCGCCGCGGCGCGGATGATCGAACTGCCCTTGCTTTCTTGGCACAGCGCCGTAATCTGATGAAAGAACTTCCACATGTCCGGCGTGGTATGCAAGAGGACGCTACCTCACTGATACGGTTTTCCGGCGGCGCGCTGGAGCGCGCCGCGTGGGATCGGTTGTGGGATACAGTGGACGGAGAGATCGCACGCCGCGCCCTGGGAGCGCGGCGTGATCGTTACCGCCGCCGTGTGGAGGCCGAAGAGGCTGCGTTGGCACGGTTGGGGCTGGAGCCGGGCGTCCTGTTGGAACTCTCCTGGCTGGTCCGGGATCTCCGCATGCGGGGCGTCACCTTCGGCCCCGGTTACGGCCCGCAATCGGGTTCATTGCTGCTCCATCTGCTCGGCCTCAACGGGGTCGATCCGGTCGATCACAGCCTACCGTTCCTCGGTTTTGGCCGTGAGTTGGAGGCCCGCCGGCTGCACCTGCGCGTCGCGTCCCGGATCGAACAGGCGGAGACGGTCGCGGCGCTGCGCCACTTTGGAAGCGGCTGCCACGGCGCGGATGACGCCCGGGTAGTCGAAGTGGTGGTCGCGGCCGATCCTGTGCTGGCTTTCACGCGTGAGTTGGAGCGCATGGCCAGAGCGGTGAACGGCGGGCGGCAGTGCGATCCGTTGAGCTGGGTCTATCCTTGGGATGATCCGGAAACCCTGCGCTCGATGTCCCGCGGGGAGACGGAAGGGGTTCATCAACTGAGTGACCCGGCGGTAAGGGAGATGCTGCGCCAGGCCATGCCGAGGACATTGGACGAAGTGGTTCAAGTGCTGGCGGCCTGCCGGGAGGGTGCGTCTCCAGGCTTCGCCAAGCGGTATCTTGAGGCCCGGGCTGGTACTGATCGGCCGCCTCTGCCCCATCCATGGCTGGAAGAGGTGTTGGGTCCTACGGCGCATCTATGGCTTTACCGGGAGCAGCCGGTGGCCGCGCTGCGACAGTTATTGGGCTGCTCTTGGGAGCGGGCGCTGGAGTTGCTTCAACGTCTTGGACTGGAGGGCGGAGAGGCCGGAGAGGGGGCGTTGTCACGGCAATTAGGCGAGGCCGTCGCCAACCACGTGGGGCTGCCCCGGGCGCGGGGGCTGTTTCTAATCCGCGCCCTCCGCCAAGCGGCTTCCACCACTGTGGATCGCGCCTCAATGCTGGCCGAGGCGACCGAGTCCTACCGGCAGGCGTTCTACAAGGCGCACTATCCAGCCGTTTTCCAGGCGGCCAGGATGAATACCGTGTTGGCCGCCATCGATCCCCGGAAGGGGTTGCGCTATACCGCCGACGTGGCGAGTGGCGTGGCCGCCTCTTGTCCTTACCGGGAGGAGGTGGTTCGCCTGTGCAGCGAGGCGTTGCGCGATGGGCTGACCGTCCTGCCCCCCGATATCAACCGCAGTGAGTGGGGGTTTACGGCAGTGGACGCCGAGACGATCGTATTCGGATTGGGCGCGGTGGCCAACATCGACCGGAACTTGGCCGACCGGATCGCGTTGAAACGCCGCGGCGATCCCTATCGGAGCTTTATGGATTTCTGTCTGCGCATCTTCCGCAATCAGATGAACGAGCGGGTCATCGAGCCGTTGATCTTCGCCGGGGCGCTGGATGGCCTCGACCGCGACCGGCGGCGTCTGCGGTGCGCACTCGCTGAGGCGCGAGTGACGCCGGGCGTGTACCGGCGGTATGTGGCGGACGATGTCTCCGCCAACAGCCGGCGGATGGAGACGGCGTCGCCGGATGGGGAGGGCTACGACTTTCAGCGGGAACTGGATGTAATCGGCTGTGTTCCATCACGTGTATACTACCCGTCGGCCGCCCCACCGGGCCGCCATCTACGGCTGGTCCCTTGAGAAATGGGGTACATTGAACGAGGGAAAGGGTTGAAATTCCCTCTCGACTTGCTCAGAGTAGAAGGGCGCTGGCGGCCCCCGGGGTCGTGAGGGCCGTAGAGTCTGGTGTCGGGACCCGGAACCGCCAGGACGGTCCGTTGGCTGGCTCGATACCGTCAATAAGGGCGTACGCCCCGTCCGAGCACGCCTATGGTTCGCCATAGGTGCTTGTCAGATGCGGTGAGCAGTAGCAGCGAGAACGTACAAGCCCAGTTCGACTCATGTGGTCCCGGCAGCGCGCGAGGTCCCCGACCGGACCGCGAATGGTAGATATATTCGTTCTAAGCGCGTGCCAGGGGCATACCAGAATACTCAGATCGAGACATTGAGGTGCCATATGTCCACTGCCACCCAGCAGGATTTTGGGGCGGACCCGACCAAGGTTCGGGAATCCGACCACTATCGCGAGGAGTACATTGAAGGGTTCGTCGATAAGTGGGACGACCTGATCGATTGGAAGAGCCGCGCCGAGAGCGAAGGCGACTTCTTCATCGAGGAGTTGAAAAAGCGCGGCGCCAAGCGGGTGCTGGATGTTGCAACGGGTACCGGCTTCCATTCTGTACGCTTGTTGGAGGCCGGGTTCGATGTCGTTAGCGCCGACGGCTCCGCCGAGATGCTGTGCAAGGCGTTCGATAACGGCCGTCAACGGGGCCATGTGCTCCGCACCGTGCAAGTCGATTGGCGATGGTTGAACCGGGATATTCACGGCCGCTACGACGCTGTTATCTGCCTCGGTAACTCCTTCACCCACCTGTTTGACGAGAACGACCGCCGCAAGGCGCTCGCCGAATTCTACTCGGCGCTCAACCACGATGGCATCCTGATTCTGGATCAGCGCAACTACGACTCCATACTCGATCACGGATACGACTCGCAGCACACTTACTACTATTGCGGCGACAATATCTCCGTCTACCCGGAGCATGTCGACAACGGATTAACCCGTTTCCGTTACGGGTTCCCCGACGGTTCGGTCTACCATCTGAATATGTTCCCGCTGCGCAAGGAGTACACTCGCCGTTTGATGCACGAGGTCGGATTTCAATACGTTGAGACCTTCGGCGACTTCAAGGAGACATACCGGGACAGTGAGCCCGATTTCTTCATCCATGTTGCGGAAAAAGAGTACAGGGCAGGGGAGTAAGTAATGGGAAGCGACTACACAGCGGCTGTGGAGACGGCCCGGGAGTACTACAACAGCGAGGACGCGGACAATTTCTACTTCACCATTTGGGGTGGTGAGGATATCCACATCGGCCTCTATAAGGACGATGAGGAGCCGATTTTCGACGCCAGCCGGCGCACCGTGGAGCGCATGGCCTCCTTCGCCACCCGACTCGGACCCGACTCCTATGTGCTCGATGTCGGCGCCGGGTACGGTGGTGCGGCCCGCTATCTTGCCCACACCTACGGTTGCAAGGTGGTCGCCCTCAATCTCTCCGAGGTGGAGAATGAGCGCGACCGGCAAATGAACCAGGAGCAGGGCGTCGATCACCTCATCGAGGTCGTCGACGCGGCCTTCGAGGACATCCCGCTGGGCGACGGACTGTTTGATTTGGTCTGGTCCCAGGACGCGTTCCTGCACAGCGGTGATCGTCCGCGTGTCTTGCAGGAGGTGCATCGGGTGCTCAAGCCGGGCGCGGAGTTCATCTTTACCGACCCGATGCAGGCCGACGACTGTCCGTCAGGCGTGCTCCAGCCGATTCTTGATCGGATCCACCTGTCGACGATGGGTTCCCCCGGCTTTTACAAGAGCGAGTTAGAAAAGCTGGGTTTTGAATGCCTCGGCTTCGAGGAGCATTCGCACCAGTTGCCGCGCCACTACGGCCGCGTCCTGAAGGAGTTGGAGCGCCGCGAGGCCCAGGGCGACCTCAAGGGCGTTGTGTCCGATGCCTATGTGGAGCGCATGAAGAAGGGTCTTGGCCACTGGGTGGAAGGCGGCAACAACGGTTACCTCGCATGGGGAATATTCCACTTCCGTAAGAGCTAGCGGCGCTTTAAGGCTTCTGCTTAGTAGGACCGTGTTGGCGGGGAGCCCCATACGGGGGCGTCGGCGGCAGGGATACCGCTGCGGAGTGTACAGGGAGGTATTCACAGCGTTCCCCGTATGGGGCTCCCCGCCACCGCGGCCCGGCATCGGAGCCTGCCCTCAAGCGCTACGATTGATCATTCGAGAGGAGCAAACATGAGCAAGGGTTATCTCTTTACATCCGAGTCGGTCTCCGAGGGCCATCCCGATAAGATGGCCGACCAGATCTCCGATGCCATCCTGGACGCCTTCCTGGCCCAGGACCCCAAGTCCCGCGTCGCCGCGGAGACGATGGTGCAGACCGGCATGGTGGTGGTGGCTGGCGAGGTCAAGTCCAACGCCCGTATCGACCTGGAGCCTCTGGTGCGCGACACCGTGCGCGAGATCGGTTACACCAGCTCCGACCTGGGCTTCGACGCCGACACCTGTGCGGTGCTCAACGCCTTGGGTGAGCAGTCCCCGGATATCAACCAGGGCGTCGACCGGGCCCGGGAGGAGGAGCAGGGCGCCGGCGACCAGGGCTTGATGTTCGGCTACGCAACCGACGAGACCGACGTGCTGATGCCGGCGCCGATTCACTTCTCCCACCGTCTGGTGCGCCAGCAGTCGGAAGTCCGCAAGTCGGGCAAGCTGCCGTGGCTGCGTCCCGACGCCAAGAGCCAGATCACCTTCCGTTACGACGGTGCCAACGTGCTCGGCGTCGACGCCGTGGTGCTCTCCACTCAGCACGACGACGACGTGGACCAGAAGACGGTCCACGAGGGCGTGATGGAGGAGATCATCAAGCCGGTCCTCGGCCCCACCGGCTGGCTGAACGGCGACACCAAGTATCATATCAACCCCACCGGCCGGTTCGTCACCGGCGGCCCGCTGGGCGACTGCGGCCTGACCGGCCGTAAGATCATTGTCGACACCTATGGTGGCATGGCTCGCCACGGCGGCGGCGCCTTCTCGGGCAAGGACCCGTCCAAGGTCGACCGTTCCGCGGCCTACGTTGCCCGCTATGTCGCCAAGAACATCGTCAAGGCCCGGCTGGCCTCGCGGTGCGAGGTGCAAGTCTCCTACGCCATCGGCGTGGCGGAGCCGACCTCGATCAATGTCGAGACCTACGGCACCGGCAAGGTGGACGACGCCACCCTGACCGACCTGGTGCGCAGCCACTTCGATCTGCGCCCCTACGGCATTCTCAAGATGCTGGAGTTGGAGAAGCCGATGTTCCTCCCCACCGCCGCATACGGCCACTTCGGGCGCGAGGATATCGACGTGAGCTGGGAGCGCACCGACCGCGCCGCCGCGCTGGCCGACGCCGCCGGCATCAAATAATCAGGAGGAATCCGCAGTAATGAGTGCCAATGCAACGGACGTGAAGCAAGACTACAAAGTAGCCGACATCTCCCTGGCCGATTGGGGCCGCAAGGAGATCCGCATCGCCGAGACGGAGATGCCGGGCCTGATGGCGACCCGGGACGAGTTCGGGTCGCAGCAGCCGCTCAAGGGCGCCCGCATCGCCGGCTGCCTCCACATGACCATCCAGACAGCGGTCCTGATCGAGACCCTGCAGGCGCTGGGCGCCGAGGTGCGCTGGTCGTCCTGCAACATCTTCTCGACCCAGGACCAGGCCGCCGCCGCGGTGGCCGCCGCCGGCACCCCGGTCTTCGCCTGGAAGGGCGAGACCGAGGAGGAGTACTGGTGGTGCGTGGAGCAGACCATCTTCGGCCCCGGCGGTTGGACGCCGAATATGCTGCTCGACGACGGCGGCGATCTGACCGGCGTGGTCCACGACAAGTACCCGGAGTTGATGAAGGACATCAAGGGCGTCTCCGAGGAGACCACCACCGGCGTGCTCCGCCTCTACGAGATGGCGAAGAAGGGCACCCTCGGCATGCCGGCGTTCAACGTCAACGACTCGGTGACCAAGTCGAAGTTCGACAACCTCTACGGCTGCCGCGAGTCGCTGGTGGACGGCATCAAGCGCGCCACCGACGTGATGATCGCCGGTAAGACCGCCGTGGTGGCCGGGTTCGGCGACGTGGGCAAGGGCTCGGCGCAGTCGTTGCGTGGCCTCGGCGCCCAGGTCTGGATCACCGAGATCGACCCGATCTGCGCCCTGCAGGCGGCCATGGAGGGTTTCAAGGTGGTGACCATGGAGGAGGCGGCCCCGGTGGCCGACATCTTCGTCACCGCCACCGGCAACTACAACGTGATCACCCACGATCACATGAAGGCGATGAAAGACCAGGCCATCGTCTGCAACATTGGCCACTTCGACAACGAGATCGACGTGGCCAGCCTGCAGCAGTACGAGCGGGAGAACATCAAGCCGCAGGTCGACCACATCATTTTCCCCGACGGCAAGCGGATCATCCTGCTCGCCGAGGGGCGGCTGGTAAACCTCGGCTGCGCCACCGGGCATCCCTCGTTCGTGATGTCCAACTCCTTCACCAACCAAGTGATGGCGCAGATCGAGCTGTACACCAACCCGGGCAAGTACGAGAAGGACGTTTACGTGCTGCCGAAGCACCTGGACGAGAAGGTGGCCCGCCTCCACTTGGAGCGGATCGGCGCCCACCTGACCGAACTCACCGAGGAGCAGGCCAAGTACATCGGTGTATCGAAGGAAGGGCCGTTCAAGCCGGATTGGTACCGGTATTGAACGGCTCGGCGTAATGGGGGAGCGATCGATGGAGAGTCAGAGGAAGCACGGCCGCGTCTTCAGCTTCGAGTTTTTCCCGCCACGGACCGATCAGGGTGTGATCAACCTGCGCGAGACCCGGAAGCGGTTGGAACGGCTGAACCCGGCCTTCTTCTCGGTCACCTTCGGCGCCGGCGGCTCGACCCGCGACCGGACCTTCGAGACGGTGGCGGAGATCCAGCGGGAGAGCACGGCGGCCGCCGCTCCCCACCTCTCGTGCATCGACTCCACCCGGGACGGCATCCGCGAGATCCTGGAGGGGTACCGGGAAC
>SKJZ01000013.1 GCA_007121755.1 Halorhodospira sp.
CTTCGACACGCTGCCGGCCGAACGCTTCGACCTGATCATCAACGGTACCGCTACCGGTCTGAGCGGCGCTGCCCTACCGCTGCCGGAAGGCCTGGTCGATCGCGACACCGCCTGTTACGACCTGGTCTACGCCGACCGGCCGACGGTATTCATGGAGTGGGCCGCCGCGCGCAATGCCGGTCTGGTAAGCGACGGCCTGGGGATGCTGGTGGAGCAGGCGGCCGAATCGTTCTTCATCTGGCGCGGCATCCGCCCGGAGACAAAGCCGGTGCTGGATTCGCTACGGTCGGCGAACCGCTGACCACGCCGCCCGGCGGCGCCAGCCCGCGCGGAACCGGACCAGCGGCGCTCCCCGTAGCCGGATAGCCTGGGAAGCGCCGCCGCGGCTCAATCGCCGGCCACCATACCGTAGCGGCCCAGTGCCTCCGTCAACGTCTCCCCATCGACCGCACGGCCCTGATCCACCAGATAACCGGCACTCCCGTCCGCCATATACAACAGGGTCCCCCGCGGAGTAATCAAGGCGCGCACCTCGCCGCCGCCGGTAAAGGCGTCGACATACTCCGGCGGCGCCCCGCCGTCTACCTGGTAGAGACCGTAGTCGCCATCGGCGTTCCACTGCCCCGCCCAGGTGGCGCCGTCCCGCTCGAAGAGCACGGTGCGGTCCGCCCACTCGCGAGCCTCCGCGGGGTCGCCGGCGCTGCCGACGATCAGCGGCTCACCCTCGGGAGCCCCGCGCACGCGCCCGGGAACCACTTCCGCCAGACGAATGAACCGCAACTCGTACTCGCCGGCTGACGCATCGTTGCCGGCGCCCGGACCGTGAAGCCACGTCCACCGCCCGGTACGGACCGTGTCCGCCAACGGCGATTCGTCGACAAAGGCAGCCCAGGTGGAGAAAAAGCCGTTAATATCGTCTTCGTGCCAATGGGTACGCCGCATTATCCGGGTGTTGACGGCTTCCGCCGACTCATACTCGATGGAGATCCACTGGCCATCGCCGGAGCTGGCGTATTCGTCGAATATGTACCAACCGCCGCCCGACGCCGGCACGGCATCGAGGATCTCGCCCGGACCGGAAGCCGGAGCGCCCTCCACATCGACGCCCTCAAAATTGAGTTGCGAGCGCAGACCGCGCTGCTCGCCGTAGACCGCGTGGTCGCCGACCCTGACCTCGAAGGTCGCCGGAACGCGGCCGACCTCTTCAAGCGTGGCGCCTTCCTGGTCGACGAAGTAGTAGTAGAGGGGTTGCGACAAGCGCGCATCCAACGCCGCGGCGCTGCCGACCGCGACCAAGTAGCGGTCACCCACCCGGAGGAAGCCGGGCACGACCCCGTTGCCCTCGGGGCCGTAGTACCGCTCACCCCGGATGTAGAGGGCCGGCTTGCCATCCTCGTGGAAACGGGCCGGAACCCAGACCGTTTGCGCATCATCCAGGCCCAACGACTCCAACGCGGAGACCACCGCGGGAGCCCCCCCCACGACCAACGCCAACACACCAACAATAAGATACTTACGCACCTGTTCCTCCTTGCCCTTCATCACCCTTCATAGAAGAGTCCGGATAGCTTTTAAAGCGGTTCTAAACTACTTCTTCCGCGGGTTTGCCGCAAGACCCGGGAACAGGAACTGCGAGCCCTGCAGGCGGGCATGGCACAATGCCGGCTCGACCGCGGCGTGGTCGTAACCCTGGACGAGGCGGATGCGCGGCCTGTGGTGCTGAAGGCCCTCAAGGGCCGTTTTCCCCGTCCCCGGGATGTGGAGCGCTCGAGCCAAAAACAGGTCCCAACGTGACGATCAGAGTTGGTAGGGAACCTGCACGCCTACGGTTCCCTCCGGAAAGTCCCAGGTATTTCTGGTGATGAGGATGCGGTTACCCACCTCCGCGGAGGCCATGATGATCGCATCCGGCAGCCGGATCCGTCGGTGCCTCCGCAATACCGCGGCGCGGTGTGCCACGGGCCGATCGATCGCCAACTGCCTAAATCCGTTCAACCAGCGCCGCAAGGTTACCTCTTCGGCCTCATCCTCAGCGCCGACCATGACCTCCATCCAGGTCACAAGGCTGATTGCAGGATCGGTATCGGCCTGCAACAGGTCGCGAGCCTGCGGAACACCCTTCAGGTAATCGATCAGGATGTTCGTGTCGTAGAGGCTGCTCACCGGGAGGCCCACTCTTCCCGCAGCCGGTCCTCATACTCCCGGCCTTCCTCCGGACGGTCCTTCCAGAGACCGAAGACCTCTTCCCCGGCGGGACGCCCCCGCTGCCGCAGATACATCCTGAGCGCGCGGCGGACGGTCTCCGCACGCGAGGTCCTATCCTCCTCGCTGGCCTGCTCGATGGCTTCCCGCAGGTCGTCCGGGAGCTCGATGATGGTGCGCATGATGCCCTCCTGCTGTTTTGCATGTCTGGCTAAAGACGTGCATAACCGTCATCATAGTACGTCATCATCCTGACTACGTCATCCAGATCCACAGGTCGGAACGACGGCCGGCCACCGAGCCCACGCACTCCCCCGCTCTGGTACCATTTCCGTCATTTGGCGCCGGATGGACCCATTGCCCATGGACGACACTGCCGTATCCGAAGCGCAGGCTGTCGAGGCCTTCATTGACCGTTGGCAGGGGGTCACCGGCGCCGAGCGCGCCAACTACCAGCTCTTCCTCACCGAACTGTGCGCGCTGCTCGACCTGCCGCAGCCCGAACCGGCCAGCGACAACACCCGCGACAACGCCTACGTCTTCGAACGCCGCGTCACCATCCGCAACCCGGACGGCAGCGAGAACCGCGGCTACATCGACCTCTAC
>SKJZ01000082.1 GCA_007121755.1 Halorhodospira sp.
GGAGAGCCACATCAACAAGGCGGTGGAGTTGGGCTTTCTGCGCCGCTTGCGCGGCCAGGAGCACCGCTACGAAGTGCAACGCATCCTCAAGGCGTTCATCGACGCCCAATGGCTGGGCGAACTGGACGAGCGGCTGCGCGCTTACCGGGCCCAACTCGAGGACCGCGACGCGGGAGAGGCGTAGATGGAACTGCAAGCACTCGACTTTGCCGCCGACGAACAGCGCACCGGCTTCCGCCTCCACCGCATGGAGCTGTACAACTGGGGCACCTTCCACGACCGGGTCTGGTCGATTCAACCCGGCGGCGACAACGCCCTGCTCACCGGTGATATCGGCTCCGGCAAGTCGACTCTGGTCGACGCCGTCACCACGCTGTTGGTACCAGCACAGCGCATCACCTACAACAAGGCGGCCGGCGCCGAAGCCAAGGAACGCTCCCTGCGCTCCTACGTCCTGGGTTACTACAAGTCGGAGCGCGACGACGACCGCGCCGACGCCCGCGCCGTCGCGCTGCGGGACCACAACAGCTACTCGGTGATCCTCGGCTGCTTCCACAACGAGGGCTTCGACCACACCGTGACCCTGGCCCAGGTCTTCTGGATCAAGGACCAGGGCCAGCCCCAGCGGTTCTACGTGGTCGCCGACCGGCCGCTGACCGTCAAGGACGACTTCGCCGACTTCGGCACCGACCTCAACGCCCTGAAAAAGCGCCTGCGCGCCGACGACCGGGTGGAGGTCCACGACACTTTCCCGCCCTACGGCGCCGCCTTCCGGCGCCGGTTCGGCATCGACGGCGAACAGGCCCTGGAGCTGTTTAGCCAGACGGTCTCCATGAAGTCCGTCGGTAACCTGACCGAGTTCGTGCGCACCCACATGCTCGAGGCGGCGCCGGTAGACGACAAGGTGGACGCCCTCATCGCCCACTTCGACGACCTCAACCGCGCCCACGACGCGGTGGTCAGCGCCCGCGCCCAGATCGAGGCGCTGGAGCCGTTGGTGGCCGACGCCGCCGAACACACCCGCCTCAATGAGCGGGTGGAGGGCTGGCGCGCCGCCCGCGAGGCACTCGAGCCGTGGTTCGCCGGCATCAAGGCCAATTTGCTGGATCAACGCATCCAGCGCCACGACGAGGATATCGCCAAGGCCGCGGCCCGGATCGACCGCCTCCGGCAGCGGCGCAGCGAGTACTCGTCCCAGCGCGATCAACTCAAGCGCGACATCGCCGCCCAGGGCGGCGACCGCTTGGAGCACCTGGCGCGGGAGATCCAGGCCAAAGAGCAGGAGCGCCAGATCCGCCGCCGCAAGGCCGATCAGTACAACGAACTGGCGCGGCAGTTGGAACTGCCGGAGGCGGTCGACGGGGACACCTTCGTGGCCAACCGGCGCCGTCTGGACGACAAGGCGGAGACGGTGGACAACCGCCTGGCCGAACTCCAGAACGAGCGCACCGACGCCGACGTGGCGTTTCGCGAACTCAACCACCGCCACCGGGAGATCGACGGCGAACTCACCTCCCTGCGCAGCCGCCGCTCCAATATCCCCTCGGCGATGCTGGAGCTGCGCCAACGCCTCTGCGACGAGACCCGGCTGGACCCGGAGACCCTGCCGTTCGCCGGCGAGTTGATCCAGGTCCACGACGATGAGCGCGACTGGGAAGGCGCCGCCGAGCGGCTGCTGCACAACTTCGGCCTCTCGCTGCTGGTGCCCGACGATCACTACGGCGCCGTGGCCGCGTGGGTGGACCGCACCCACCTTCGTGGCCGCCTGGTCTACTACCGGGTTCGTGATCGCCGCGATCGGCCCGCCGGCGACCTCCACCCCGACTCTCTGGTCCGCAAGCTGGCCATCCGCCCGGACTCCGCTTTCTATACGTGGCTGGAGGCCGAACTGACCCGGCGCTTCGACTACGCCTGCTGCGACGACCTCGACCGCTTCCGCCGTGAGCCGCGGGCGGTGACCCGCGCCGGACAGATCAAGGCCGGCGGCGAGCGCCACGAAAAGGACGACCGCCATCGGCTGGACGACCGCTCCCGCTACATCCTCGGCTGGAGCAACGAAGACAAGATCGCCGCCCTGGAGAAGCAGGCCGAGGATCTGGAAGCGCGCATGCGCGAGACCGGTGGACGCATCGCCGCCCTGGACGAGGAGGCCAAGGGGCTCCACCGCCGGCGCAACGCTTTGGGCCAGCTCGCCGTCTTCACCGACCACCGGGAGCTGGACTGGCAGTCGGTGGTCGCGGAGATCGCCGCCCTGGAGGATGAGAAACAACGCATCGAGGCGGAGTCCGACGCCCTGCGCGCCCTTCAAGCCCGGCTGGAGGAACTGGAAGCGGATCTTCACAAACTGGACGACGAACTCGACACCGCCAAGGGCGAGCGCACCCGCCTGGAGGAGCGGCGCGAACGCGCCGCCGAGGCGCTGGAGGCCGCGCGCGCCCGCCACGCTGCCGCCACCGACGAGCAGCGCGGGCACGTCTTCCCGCGGCTGGACGAGCACCGTGCCGAGGCGCTGGCCGAGCGGGGCGCCCTGACCGTGGAGCAGTGCGACAATGCCCAGTCGGAGATGCGCGCCTGGCTCCAAGCGCATATCGACCGCGACGAGAAACAGCTCAAGCGGCTCTCCGAACGGGTAGTCAACGCCATGAGCGACTTCCGTCACCGCTGGCCGTTGGAAACGCGGGAGATGGACGCCAACCTCGCCGCCGCCGGGGAGTACACCGCGCTTCTCGACACCCTCCAGAGCGACGATCTGCCCCGTTTCGAGCAACGCTTCAAAGAGTTGCTCAATGAGAACA
>SKJZ01000126.1 GCA_007121755.1 Halorhodospira sp.
GACGAGGAGCGGGAAGGGTGGAGCGCCGGAGATGTTGCTGCCGCGTTCAAATCACTGGAGAAGAAGCTCGTGCGCAGCCGGATCATCGCCGGCGAGCCGCGTATCGACGGACGCGACACTCGGACCGTCCGCCCGCTGAACATTCAGGCCGGTATTCTTCCCCGCACCCACGGTTCCGCGTTGTTCACCCGTGGCGAGACCCAGGCCATCGTCGTGACGACCTTGGGCACCGCCCGCGATGCTCAGGTCATTGATGCGCTGGAGGGCGAGCGCCGCGATGCCTTCATGCTCCACTACAACTTCCCGCCCTACTGCGTCGGCGAGACCGGCTTTGTGGGGACGCCGAAGCGCCGGGAGGTTGGCCACGGCAAGCTGGCCAAGCGCGGACTCCAGGCCGCGATACCGAGCACCGAGGAGTTTCCCTACGTGCTCCGCGTGGTCTCGGAAGTGACGGAGTCGAATGGCTCCTCCTCCATGGCTACCGTCTGTGGCACCAGCCTGTCGTTGATGGACGCCGGTGTGCCGTTGAAGAGCCCGGTGGCGGGGATCGCCATGGGCCTGATCAAGGAAGACGACGGCTTCGCCGTGCTCACCGATATCCTCGGCGACGAGGATCACTTGGGCGACATGGACTTCAAGGTGGCCGGTTCGACCGAGGGGGTCACCGCGCTGCAGATGGATATCAAGATCCAGGGCATTACCCGGGAGATCATGGAGCGGGCGTTGGAGCAGGCCCGGGAAGGCCGGATCCATATCCTTGAGCAGATGAACCGGGTGATCGACAAGCCGCGGGAGCAGATGTCGGAGTATGCGCCCCGGCTGCTGACGATTCGCATTGATCCCGAGCGGATCCGTGATGTGATCGGCAAGGGCGGCGCGACCATACGCTCGTTGACCGAGGAGACCGGCACTACCATCGATATCACCGACGACGGCGTCGTGGTGATCGCCTCGGCCGATAAGGCCGCCGCCGAGGAAGCGAAGCGGCGGATCGAACTGCTTACCGCCGACGTGGAGGTTGGCAGGATTTACGAAGGGCGGGTGGCCAAGCTCATGGACTTCGGCGCCTTCGTCAACATCCTCCCCGGCCGCGACGGCTTGGTGCATATTTCGCAGATCTCCAACGAGCGCGTGGCCAATGTAGCCGATGAACTCTCCGAGGGTGACTCGGTGCGGGTTAAAGTGCTGGAGGTCGATCGTCAGGGCCGCATTCGACTCTCGATGAAGGCGGTGGACGAGGAGTCCTAACCACACCGTAGGTGGCGTGCGGGGGGTGGCCGGCGGAGAAGGGCGGGCCGGTCCCCCGCTGCTGCCGGCCCGCCCTTCTCCGCCCTCCGCATATGCATTAGCTTCGTTCCCGCGTTTGGACCCCGCCCGGGGTTGTCCGCGTCGTTCGCGGCCCCCATAACTTAAGGAAGAGGCGGGCAAGCGGAGACGGCAGATGTCCTTTCTGGATGAGGTCGATCCCCAACGCGCTGCATTGATCGTGGTCGATGTGCAGCCCGACTTTTTGCCCGGCGGTCCGTTGGCCGCCCAGGGTGGTGACGAGGTGGTGGAACCGATCCGCCGCTTGTTGGAAGCGGACGTGTTTCGGCACGTCGTGGCGACACAGGATTGGCACCCGCCCGGTCACGTCTCTTTCGCTTCCAGCCACCAGGGACGCAAACCGTTCGAGACCGTCGAGCTCTACGGCGTCGAGCAGGTATTGTGGCCGGACCACTGCGTCCAAGGTACCGAGGGCGCGCAACTCCATCCCGGCGTGCCGTGGGACAAGGCCCGGCTGATTCTGCGCAAGGCCACCGATTCCCGCGTTGACTCCTATAGCGGATTCCAAGAGAACGTCGCCCCCGACGGTCGGCGGCCGTCCACCGGGCTAGCCGGTTACTTGCGGGAGATCGGAGTCGACACCCTCTACGTTTGCGGCTTAGCGCGGGACTACTGCGTCAAGTGGACCGCTGAGGATGGCGCCGCCGCCGGCTTCCGGGTCCATGTCGTCTGGCCGCTCACCCGCCCGGTGGACGCCGCCGGCGATGGGACGGTACGGAGCGATTTGGAGCGAGCCGGCGTATCGATCATCGACGACTGATCCAGGCGTCGTGAAGCGTGTGTTTGAGACGCTCTTTCGAGCTTCCCATTTGAGGTACCAGGGGAGCATAATTTATACTTATCTTATGGTGCAGGAGGGCGTTATGGTACGCCCTCCTGCGGTTCTCTCCGTTCAGGAGGTGAGATGGGTTCAGAGAGTGGCGGAGTCCGGGAGCGGACGCGGGTCGCTGTAGGGGTGGTCCGCTTCGCCGGGGACTCCGGTGACGGTATCCAGCTGATGGGCTCGCGGTTTACCCAAGCCGCGGCGGAACGCGGCTACGACTTGGCGACAGTGCCCGACTATCCGGCCGAAATCCGCGCGCCGTCAGGGACTACATTCGGCGTCTCTTCGTTTCAGATCCGGTTCGGTGGTGACGCGATCCGCAACCCCGGCGATCTGGCCGATACCCTGGTCGCCATGAACCCTGCCGCGTTGAAGGTCCATTTGGACGGCGTTCGCGAGGGGGGGACGGTGATTCTCAACACCGGCTCTTTCAACGAGAAGAATTTGAAGCGGGCCGGTCTCGAGAGCGATCCTCGGGAAGACGGCACCCTGAAGGGGTACCGTCTGGTGGCCCTCGACATCGGCAAACAGACCCTGGATGCGGTGTCGGGGCTGGGGTTGAGCCGAAAAAACGCCGCTCGCTGCCGGAATATGTACGCCCTGGGGCTGGTCCTCTGGATGTACGGCGCTGGTATCGAGCCCGCCCGGGCGTGGCTCGAAGAGCGTTTCGGGGCTGGCACGCCGGTGGGCCGGGCCAACCTGAGGGCCCTGGAGGCCGGCCACGCCTTCGGCGAGACCGCTGAGTTAGCGGCGGGTGCGCCCGTCTACGATATCCATCCGGCTGAACTGACGCCCGGACTCTACCGGACCATCACCGGCGGCGAAGCACTCGCTTTCGGACTGGTGGTGGGTGCGCATAAGGTGGGGCGGCCGTTATTCTTCGGCTCCTACCCCATCACCCCGGCTTCGCCAGTCCTCCACCGCTTGGCGGCCCTGCGCGACAATCCGGATGTTACGGTGTTTCAGGCTGAGGATGAGATCGCCGCGATCAGTTCCTGTATCGGCGCCTCCTACGCCGGTTGCCTTTCCGGCACCTCTACGTCCGGCCCGGGCATGGCGTTAAAGACCGAGGCGTTGAGCCTCGCCTGCGCCGCTGAGCTGCCCCTGGTGGTGATCGACTGTCAGCGTTCCGGTCCCTCCACCGGTCTGCCGACCAAGAGTGAGCAGACCGATTTGATGTACGCCGTCTGGGGGCGTCCGGGCGAAGCCCCGTTGCCGATACTCGCGCCCAAGTCGCCGTCTGACTGCTTCGACACCGTGGTAGAGGCTACGCGGATCGCCGTACGCTTTATGACGCCGGTGATCGTTCTGGCGGACGGCTACCTGGTCAATGCCTCGGAGCCGTGGCTGCTGCCGAATGTTGCCGATATCGCGGCGGTCCCCGCCAAGTTGCACACCGATCCTGAAGGATTCCAGCCGTTCATGCGTGATGAGGCGTTGGCCCGGCCGTGGGCGATCCCCGGCACCCCCGGGTTGGAGCACAGGATCGGCGGCCTCGAGCGCGACGCCGATACCGGCGAGGTCTCGTACGATCCCGAGAACCACCAGCGAATGAGCGATCTGCGGGCGGAGAAGGTGGCGCGTGTCGCCGACGCATTGCCGGCGCAGAAGGTGGAAGTTGGGCCGCCCAGCGGTAAGTTGGCGGTGATCAGTTGGGGCTCAACCTACGGAGTGGTTCGCGAGGCGGTGGAGGAGCTGCGTACCGAGGGAGAGGAGGTGTCTCAGATCCATCTGCGCGCCCTGCATCCGCTGCCGCGCGGCCTCGGTGAGCTGCTCGCCGGCTTCGACCGGGTCGTGGTGGCGGAGTTGAACAGCGGCCACTTGCGGGCGCTGCTGCGCGCCGAGTTTTTGGTGGATGTCGAGGGACTGAACCAGATCAACGGCATGCCGTTTCTCGTCCGGGACGTAAAAGCAGGTATTCGTGGGAGGCTCATGTGAACGCACCGACCGTGCCGACAAAACCCGACCCGAGCTACTTCGCCTCCGAGCAGACGGTACGCTGGTGCCCCGGCTGTGGCGACTACGCGATTCTCAAGGGCATTCAGCGTGCCTTGGCGGAGCGCGCCCGGCCACGGGAGGATACGGTCTTCGTCTCCGGCATCGGCTGCTCGTCGCGGCTACCCTACTATCTCGCCACTTACGGCTTTCACACCATCCACGGCAGGGCGCCGGCGGTGGCCACTGGGATGAAGATAGCCAATCCCGACCTCGATATCTGGGTGGTTACCGGTGACGGTGACGGCCTGTCGATCGGTGGCAACCACATGCTGCACGCGCTGCGGCGTGATATCGATCTCAATATTCTGCTGTTCAATAACGAGATCTACGGTCTGACCAAGGGGCAGCTCAGCCCGACGTCCCGGTTGGGAACCCGTTCGCCCACGAGCCCCGGCGGCTCGAGCGAGCGCCCCGTGTCGGCAGTGCGTTTCGCCCTCGGCGCTGGGGGGCGTTTCGTTGCCCGGGCCTTGGACGTGCAGCAGGACCGGTTGCCCGAGATCCTGGTGCGTGCGGCGAACCATCCGGGCGCGTCCTTTGTCGAGCTGCTCCAGAACTGTTCCGTCTACAATGACGGCGCCTTCTCGTTCCTGACCGATCGGGAAGCCGGTCCGCGACAGCGGCTCCACGTCCGCCACGGTGAGCCGTTGCGTTACGGGGCGGACGGGGAGTTCGGTTTGCGTCTCGATGCGCGGACTATGAAGCTGGAGGCGGTGGAAGTCGGACCAGGTGGTTGTTCGGAAGAGGAGATCCTGGTCCACGACGAGCACAACCCCGCATTGGCGGGTCTATTGGCGACGATCGGCCCCCCTGATTTCCCGTTGCCACTGGGGGTGATCTACTGTGACCCCGCGGCTCCCGCCAGTCGCCCGGTGGGCAAGGCCGCGCAGCCGGCAATCCGCACCACCGACGAGGAACTGACCGCCATGCTGGCCTCTGAGGGAACCTACCAGCTTACATAAGCGGAACTCGAAAGACCGGTGTCCGGGGTGGCGGGGCGCTCATCCAGGGTGTCGGCCGCCTGGACGGCGTCAGTCGTGGACGTCCCGGATCAGGTCTCGGTAGGCGTGCCACGAGGCGTGGCCCAGTAGCGGCATGATGACCGCCAGCCCGACATAGGCGGTGGCGATCCCCGCGATGGCCAGGGCGGTAATGGTGGCGGCCCATACCAGCAGAGTGGCCGGGTTGCGCGTGAACGCGGTCAGGCTGGCGAGGATTGCCTCCACCACGCTGACGTTCCGGTCGAGCAGCATCGGGATGGAGACGACGCTGGTGGCGTAGATCACGACGGCTAGCACGGCGCCCACCGCGGTGCCGGTCGCCAGGAAGGCTAAGCCGTCGAGGGTGGTCAGTTGGCCGACCAGTTCCTCAATCCCGAATGGATAGTCACCGAAGAAGAGGGCGAAGAGCAGGGTGGCGATGCGGAACCAGAAGAGGAAGAAGATCCCGATGTACGCCCCCATCAATCCCAACTGCATGGCGTTGATCCGCCACGCCTGAAAGGACGCGGCCACCGTAGGCGTTTCGCCGGCTTCCAGGCGGCGGCTGATGTCGTAAAGGCCGACCGCGACAATAGGGCCGACCAATAGAAAGCCGCAGAGCAGCGGCAGCATCCAGTGGACCTGTCCGGCGATCACTACACCGGCGGTGATGGCGAAGCTCAACACTGTGATCGCAAAACCGTAAGCCAAGCTGGGGATAGGCGCGCGCATAATGTCCCGCGCTCCCGCCGCCAGCCACATCCAGGGACGGTCGAGGGCGACAGTGGCGACCGCCGTCATGTCCCCTGGGGCATGTGATCGTCGCGATCCAGCCGGTCGATCCGGCTCGTCGGGATGCGTCTTCGCCGTGGTCTCGGTCATGGCCCGCCGCTCCCGGTGATGGCTCGGCGTTCATCGCCCGCTCTCTGTCAGATTAGTACAACTGGGACGGCTTGCAGCCGAGCCTCACTTGTTGATGAGGTAGACGCGGTCGTCGAAGCTTCGCACCCAATTCGGCTTAAAGACCACCAACATGGTGATGAGCATTCCGGTGATAAACCCTTCCGGAAACGCCACCAGCGGGGCGACCATCAGGTAGCCGTGGATCAGTTCCTCGGCGGTGTATGCCCCCGCCGCCGCCATGATCGTCGCGGAGGCCGCGGCGGTGGCCATGACGGTGGCCATCGCGCCGAAGTAGGCGGTCAAGAAGATGTAGACAAAGAGGTTGTGTGGCAGCCAGCGCTGGACGGCCTCATGGATACGGGCCGCAGTGAACGCCGGAAGCGCGCACAAGAGTAGGCCGTTAACGGAGATGCTGGACCAATCGTAGAGCCCGATGGCCGCGGACATAAAGAGCGTGGCCGAGGCCGCCAGCAGGGAGAGTGGCCAGCCCAGCAACAGCGTGAGCAACGCCACCCCGAGCAGGTGGAGTTCCAGGCCGGGCTCGATCCCTGGGCTCATCGCCCACAACGGGACCAGTAGAACGGCGCCGCCTAATACCACATGTTCCAGCCTGTTGGTGCGCAACAGCCCCCAGGGGGCACGGAAGACGGCCACGACAAGAATCGCTATGAAAAGGGCGTGGGCGAGACCTTCCCAGAGGGGCGGGAGTAGTCCGGCCGGGATGTTCATGGCGGATACCTCGGCACACAGCACGCGGGCAATGCTTTGGAACATATCTAAAAGGTAGGATACCACTTGGGTTAAAGGCAGTAGCCCAAAAGTTGTCGGTACTCCCGCTGGATAACGCGATAACACTCGCAGACCTGTCCTTCCAGGCCTTTCCGGTTCAGCACAACGATGTGGCCGCGGCTGTAACGGAGCACTCCCTCTTTCTGGAGCCTGGCGGCGGCGGAGGTGATTCCTTCCCGGCGCACTCCTAGCATTCTGGCGATGCAGGCCTGGGTCATATGGAGGTGGTTCGCGCTGGAGCGATCGAGGCTCAACAGAAGCCAGCAGCAGAGGCGTTGCGGTAAGGAGTGGTAGCGGCCACAGACGGCCTTTTGCCCAATTTGGGTCATCAGCGCCTGAACATAGCGGAGCAGCAGAGACTGCAAGACACCGCCCCTGCCGAACTCGCGCCTCGCCACCCAGGCGGGAAGCCGCAACGCCGCCACCTCACTTTGAACGATGCTCCGGACGGTACTGCTCCGCTCGCCCATCAGCAGAACGGCGCCCTCCACCCCTTCATTGCCGATTATCGCGATCTCATCACTTGAGCCGTCGCTCCTTAGGTTGAGCAGCACAACGATGCCGCCCAGCGGAAAGTAAAGGTGTCGCGGCGGGGTGTTCGGCGCATGTACCACCGTGCCCGGAGGCAATCTGATCCGCTCCAGATGCGGACTGACTCGCCCCAACTCAGTGGGAGGCAGTCTCGCCAGGAGGCGGTTGGCCATGTGTGTGCCGGGATAACTTGCCACTGTCCCGCCGCCGTCTTGCCGTTGTCGGTGTGTTTACAAAGCAAATGGCGGGCCATCAATAAAAGTAGTTATTTTTTAGTGAGATGGGGCGAGATCGCAGCGTGTGGTGGGCGGGGCTGGCAAATATGTCGACGCTGGAGACCCACTCCTTCCTTTGGGGGGCTCGAAAAAACAGGCCGAGAGCGGGGGTGGACCGAACAGCCCGCTTTGGGGCCGTTGCGCGGCCGTGATCCGGCCCAGTCTTTAAAAGGTTTGTTGGCGTGTGGTAATGTGAATCGGCGGATTTCACCTTGTATGGTGGTGGTCTATGTCCACAATCGATATATCGTACCGGTTTAAGTTAGGGGACGGGAAGAACGAAGTCGTTGATCTGCAATTGGACTCGACGACGATCGAAACGGTCGGCAATATTCCAGAATCTCTTCCGTCCTGGGCGAAACTCGAGTTCCACCAGTGCTCCAATTGCCCGTTGGCGCCGGAAACCGATCCTTACTGTCCGCTGATGGCCAACCTGGCCGGTATCATCGGAAAATTCGATGAAATCCTCTCTCACGACGAAGTCGACCTTGAGGTCGTCCTTCCCGAGAGGCGGGTCTCCGGGAGGACGACTGCACAGCAAGCGCTCGGTTCGCTGATGGGGTTGGTGATCGCCGCCAGTGGCTGCCCCCGCACCGCTTTTCTGAAGCCGATGGCCCGTTACCATCTGCCGCTGGCCAACGAAGATGAGACGCTGTACCGCGCCTCGTCGATGTATCTGTTGGCCCAATACTTCATGCAGAAGGAAGGGCGGGCGCCCGATTTCGACTTGAAGGGGTTGGAGGCGCTCTACAAGGGGTTACGTACCGTCAATGGCGCCGTCGTGAAGCGGCTGCGGGAGTCCACATCGGCGGACTCGCTGGTGAACGCGGTCATCCTGCTCGACCTCTACGCCCGCTTCATGCCGTATGTGATCGACGAGTCCCTGGATGAGTTCAAGTACCTCTTTGCGCCGTACTTGGAGGGCGGTGGGAAGCCGCAGGGGGAATAGGGCCGCTAGGGTCGGACGGCCGATTCGATCCAGGCCGCCAACCGGTCTGGCGGGAGGGCGCCGCTATGGCTCTCCCGCCGATGGTCGGCATCGTAGAAGTAGGTGCGCGGCAGCTCCCCGAACCAGTCGGGATCGATGCGGTGGCGCAGCCGGACGGCGGGTCCATCACTGAAGATCCAGTTGTCGGTATCCCCTAATTCGAAGTGCTCCAGGATCTCTTGCGCTTCGGCGCGGCCGTCCGGCCCGTCGGTGGAGATCAACACCACGTCCAGATCCGGGTGGTCCGCGCGAGCTTGCTCCAGCAGCCCCAGCTCCTTGATGCAGGGTGGACAGGTGACCGACCAGAGGACCAGCAGAAAGGGGCGTCCTTCGCGGCTTTCGACGATCTGGTCGAGGCTGTCCGGGTGAAACGGCTGCGGGCCGCCCGCCGCGGCGGACGTCGACGGCAGCAGCAGTACGGCGAGCAGGGGCAGAAGTACGCTACGGGCCATGGTGGTGGTGTGCTCCGATGGTGGCGGTGGGGAGCGGGATCAGGCGATACCCTTCAGCCACAGTATGCCAGGAGACGTAAAGCCGGTCGCCGTTGCGGATCAGGAGGGGGTAGTCCGCCTCGTCCACGGCGTAGGCCAGTGCCGCCGGAGAGGACCAGTTCCGCCCCAGGTCGTCGGAGGTGCTCAGGAGAAGCTGGGTCCGCTCGCCGTCGAACGACTTCCATACGGCGTAGATCCGCTCCTGATCGATGAGCACCTGGGGGCGGGACGCCGTGCTGGACGCGTCGAGAACGTATTCACCGTCCGGCTCGCCGGCCTCCGGGTCGACCCGTCCATAGAGGACGCCGCGGTGTCGGTTGCCGGCGGTGAACCAGACCATATGGGCGATCCCGCCGGCGTCGAGGGCCATGTCCGGACCGTGGTGCGGGCACCCTTCCACGTGCCAGTCGTCGTAGGTGGCGCGGACCGGAAAGTTGCCCTCGCCGCGGCTCGCGCCGTCCACGGTCAGACGGGCGATGGCGTGGTCGCGGATGTTCTCCGGGAAGATGTGCCGCCACAACACTAAAACCGAGTCGTCACGGTCCACCGCGAGCGCCAGCCGGCAGCATTGGCAGGCGTGGTCGGCGACTTTCCGGTTGAATGCAAAGCTGGCCCCCTGGTCGGTGGAGACGGCGTAGTAGAGCGCGGTACCCGGATACGGCCGGTCCTCGGCCAGGGCCGCCATCGCGTCGCGGCGGTCGAGCCAAGCGATGTAGATGCGGCCTTCACGGTCCACCGTCATCGAGTCGAAGCTGTGGGCGATGATGTCGCGGTTGTCGTTGACCGTCTGCGGGGGCTCGAAGCTCTGCCCGCCGTCGAGCGACCGGGCGAAGCGGACGTCGCCGGCGCGCGGACCGGTGGCCCGGGCCCAGGAGACGTAGACCTCGCCGCCCGGTCCCAACGCCAGCTTCGGCCGGTTCTCGCCGTCGCTGTAGATCCTCTCCGGCACCCGGTTCACCGCCACCGGCGGTGCGAACGGTTCACCGGCACCGGGGGCGTGGGTAACGTAGATATGGCCGTTGCGGGTGAAGGCGAGCCACAGTCGGCCCTCGCCGTCGATGGCGGGTGTCGGCGCAACGCCGCAGTCGGGGGATGGCAGGGCGCCGCGGTGGTCGCACTCGGCGTGCAGGTCACGGTCCGGGGCGGCCTCATGGGCCGCCTCGTGGGCCGCCACCGGGCCGGCGGTCACCGCCGCCAGGAGCAGGGCGGCGCCCGCTTGTTGGAGTAGGCGTCGGCGGTTCATCGGTGGTCCCGTCTCGTGGTTAGTGGGTGGCGGCCCCGGCCGGTTCATCGGCCACGGTCTCACGCCCCAGCAGCGCGGCGCCATAGGCGGTGACGGTCTGCGGATCGCCGGGGATGATCAATTCGCGCATCAACGCCTCTTCCAGCGCCGCCACCAACCCCTTGTTCAGCGCCGGGCCGCCGTCGAACAGCACGCGCTCGCCGAGGCCCACCCGCTTGGCCAGCCGGGCGGTGCGCTTGGCGATGGAGTGGTGGATGCCGGCGACGATCTCC
>SKJZ01000079.1 GCA_007121755.1 Halorhodospira sp.
CGTTGGACAGCCCGCGCTACGACGACGGCCAGCAGTGGACCACCGTCAGCTTGGCCTACGCCTCCCGCAGCTACTTCCTGCCCGGCTTCCGGCTGGGGTACCGGGTGAACAACGCCGGCTCGGAGTTGGAGTACTACACCGGCGGTCTGACCCTATTCCGCCACCTGACCCTGGACGCGGCGGTGAGCGACGACGAGGTGACGGTCGACGACAGCAGTGCGCCGCGCAGCGTCATGGTCAATCTGGGTCTCGAACTGAGGTACTGATTTTCGGCGAATTTCCGACTGATTCCGGAGCGGGGGACTACTTCATGAACAATCGCGTTTCTGCCGCCTTGGCGGTGCTGGCGGGTGGCGGCCTGTTGGCCGGCTGCACAACAACCACGAGTTTTACCGAGTACGACGAGCGCGCGCTCTACTCCACCAGCACCGCCGGCAACATCGAGTACGTCGAGATCGGGCCGGTGACCGCCTCGGCGCGGGGCACGGTCTTCGCCCCGTGCGACCGGCTCGTTGGCGAAGTCGCGGACGACCTCGCCGGCCAGGCGGCCGACCACGGCGGCAACGCGCTGATCAATGTGCGCTGGATCAACCTCGACGACGGCTCCCATACGCCCACCCCGATCTGCACCACCGGCTGGGGCTGGTTCGCCGTGTTCGGCGTCGGCGGCCTCGCTCCGTGGGTCAAGGGCGCCCGGGCCGAGGGCGTCGTGGTCTATGTCGATCAAGAACGCCTGGACGACCTCACGCGGCGTGTCTCCGACAGCCGCAGCGGTCGGCTCCGCACCGTCCCGGTAGTGCCCCCGGAGGAAGAAGAGGCGCCGGAAGCGGATTTGGAAGTAGAACTGGAAGAGGACGGCGCGGAAGGATAGCCGTCGCCAGGCCGCTCTAAGGGGTTTCTCCGAGTCCCTCTTGCGGTCCACGGCCGCTCCGCCCCTCAAACGGGGGGTAGCGGGGTTATTGTGAAGTGGCCTAGTCTGTGCGGTAGCCAACATCAGGGGCCGGCAACTAAAACAATAAAGAACGTGAGGAACAGGGGTATGGCGCAGCAGTTCTCGTTGACCCGCGGTGCGCGGGCGGCCGTTTCGTGCCGCTTGCGCGCCGCGAGCTTGCTGCTTCTCGCCGGAGCCTTGCTCGCGGGGCCGGTCCCGCTCTGGGCCGGGGCGGGAGCCGACCGCGGCGACGCCTTGGCCGTCCAAGCCCGCAGCCTGCTTGACGCCCGGCGCGGGGAGGCCGCCTGGAATATCCTCGCGACCAGGGAGGCGGACCACGCCGGCGAGTTCGCCTTCGACTACGCGCTCGGCATGGCCGCCGTCGATACCGGCCGCTACGACCGCGCCATCTTCGCGCTGGAGCGCGCCGTGCTCACCGAACGCCGCCACGTCGGCGCCCGGCTCGAACTCGCCCGCGCCTACATCGGCCAGGGCAACTTCACCCGCGCCGGACGGGAGCTCGACCGCGTCGAGGAGCTGACCGAGGACGCCCGCGCCCTCGCGGTGGTGGAGCGCTACCGCAACACCATCGACCGCCGCATGCGCGCTGAGCGCCGCACCCGCTTCTCCGGCTTCGTCCAACTCGGCGTAGGCCACGACAGCAACATCACCGTGCAGCCTGACGATGTCGCCTTCATCGAGCCCGGCGAGACGGACGACAATCTCTGGAGCGCCGCCGCGAGGGCCCGGGTGGATCGCGATCTCGCCGGCGAACGCGTCTTTTACGCACAGGCCGATCTCGACGAGACGCGCCACCTCGACGAGGACGACTGGGACTACCGCCACCTGCGGGGCCGCCTGGGGGTCCGCGGGCCGACCGCCGACGGGGGCGTGTGGGACGCCTCGCTGCGGGCTGGGCTCTATCGCCACGAGTTAGAGACCGCCGCCGGCGACACGCTGCGCGATCGCGACTCCATCGCGCTGGCCGGACTTCACCGCTTCGGCACTCCACCGGGCGGGCTGGCCGGCCTCACCCTCTTTGGGCAGGCGGCGAGCATGAGCTATCCCGAGCAGAGCGGGGACACCGGCGACACCAACCTCTTCCTGATCGGCGCCGTGCCGGAGTGGACGGTGGGCGATCTGCCGTCGTGGATCAAGACGACCGGCGTGCCGGGACGCAGGCAGGATGGGCGGCTCCCCGGCGGTATCTTCGCGCTCACGGTCGCCGGTGGTCTGGAGCAGGAGACCGGTGGCCGTGTCGATGGCGACCGCATACTGCTCTCCGGGCAGGGGCGCTTGCGCTGGCCGATGGCGAATAACTGGCTGATCGATGTCGGCGGTGGTCTGCGCTTGAGCCGGTTCTCGGAATCGCGGCCCGGTGAGAGCAGGCGCGAGGACCGCTTGCTCTCCGTCTCGGCGCGCGCCATATGGGGGTTCGCCACCAATTGGACGCTGCGCCCCCAGGCGCGGTACGCAAAGAACTTCAGCAACCTGGACGGGAGCGAATATGACCGCACGGAACTGCTACTCGATGTCCGCCGGGTTTTCTAAGAGCCTGGCCGCGGCCGCGGCCGCGCTGCTCGCCGCCGCGCTGATGGTGGCCGCCGTGCCGGCGCTGGCCGGGGACGAAGAGGCCGGCCGCATCCTCTTCGCCCGGGGCGAGGCCGGGTTGATCCGCGACACCGTCCACCACGAAGTCCGCCGCGGCGACCGGCTCTACGTCGGCGACACCGTGGTCACCGGGGAGTCGGGGCGCCTTCAGATTCGCTTTATCGATGAGGGCATGGTCTCGCTGCGCGCGAACACCGAGTTGCATATCGAGGCCTTCGAGTACGACCCGGAGAGCGGCGA
>SKJZ01000175.1 GCA_007121755.1 Halorhodospira sp.
CAAGGAGGTCCGCGCCACCCTTGGCCGGCTTTTCGTGATGACGGTGATTCCCGGTCACTGCGAGCCCCGAAGGGGCGTGGCAGTCTCCTTTGGTGCGTTATACTCGGTGCCACTCTTCGGGTAGAGGGGCGGTGTTATGCCCGAACAGATCGTCTTCCGTCTTCCGGCCGCCGCCGACGGTACGTACGAGTATGCGTTGCTCGACGGCGGCGGGGACGTGGCGGGACACGGCTTCGCCGGCTCCGGCGAGCTTCCCCGGCTGCTCGCCGGCCGCCGCTGTTTGGTTGTGGTGCCTGGCGCCGATGTGCTGGTCACCACTGTACGGATGCCGACCCGCCGCCGTACGCGCATAACGCAGGCGCTGCCGTTCGCTCTGGAGGAGCGCCTCACCAGCGAGGTGGAGGATCTGCACTTCGCCGTCGGCCGGGTGGAGCGCGACGGTACGGTCCACGCGGCGGTCGTGGAGCGAGCCGTGATGGAGCGGTGGCGGGAGGAGTGGGAGGCGGCGGGGGTGGAGCCCCACGCGGTGATTCCGGAGAACGGCGCCGTTCCCGTCGACGCGGACCGCTGGCGCATCGTCGCGGATGAGGAGCGGGCGGTCCTGAGCCTGGGCGACGGCGCCTTTGCGCTGGAGTCCGAGGCGGCGGCGGTGGCCGTCGAGGCGGCGCTGGCGGCGGCGTCCACGCCTCCCGAGTCGGTGGCGATCGAGGCCCCGGAGGCGGTCTCCACCCAGCTGCAGGCCGTCCTTGCCGTCGGCAATCCCGGCGCGGTGGAGGCGCGGGCCGCCAGCGGGCCGCTTTTAGCGCGTCTGGCGGCAGCGGTTCGCGGCCGGCCAGCGATCGACCTGTTGCAGGGCGAGTACGCCCGGCGGGAGCGCTGGGGCTGGGTGTGGCGGCCGCTGCGCCCGGCGGCGGCGCTGCTCGCGGTCTGGGTGGCGGCGCAGTTCTCGCTGCAGGTGGCGGAGATGTACCGCCTGGAAGGCGAGAGCGAGCGGCTGCGGGCCGAGATCGAGCAGGTCTACCGCGACACCTTCCCGGAGGGCCGCGTGGTCAACCCGATGGTGCAGATGCGGCAACACTTAAACGCCGCGCGCGGCGGGACGGAGGCGGACGGCGGCGGGCCGCGGCTCACCGGTGTGCTGGCCGGGGCGGCGCCGGCACTGGCCGGCGACGAGTTGCATTTGCGTTCGCTGCGGCTGCGCGACGGTGCGCTGGAGGTGGAGTTGGAGACGCGGGATATCGAGTCGCTGGAGCGGGTGCGGGCGGCCATCGAGGAGAGCGGCGCTCTGGAGGTGGATGTGCGTTCGGCGTCGGCTCGTGACGGGCGGGTCGAGGGGCGGTTAATCATTCGGGAGGTGGTGGCGTGAGCCCGGCCGGCGGTTCGGCGGCGGAGCTGCGCGCCGCGTTGGGGAGCTGGTGGGGGGCGCGCAACGGGCGCGAGCGCTGGATGGTCGGCGGCGGCCTGGCGCTGGCGCTGGTGGTCCTGCCCTACGTAATGGTCTGGGAGCCGGTGACCGGGCGCGTCGCCGAACTGGAACAGCGCGTCGTCGAGGAGCGGCGCGACTTGGCCTGGATGCACGAGGCGGCCCGCGAGGTCCGCGCCGCCGGCGGCGGCGCGGCCCCTGCGGAGCCGGTGACCGACGACCGCTCCCTGCTCAGCCTGGTGGACAGCTCCGCGCGGCGGGCGAACCTGGACGGCCGGCTGAACCGGGTACAGCCAGACGGCGCCGGCAGCGTCCGCGTCTGGCTCGACCGCGCCCCGTTCGACGAGGTGGTGGTCTGGCTCGACCGGCTGCAGCGGACCGGCGGGGTGCGGGTATCGGCGCTGGTGGTGGAGCGCACCGGTGACGAAGGGCTGGTGAACGCGCGCCTGACCCTGGAGATCGACGCGTGAGGGGCTTGCGGTGGCTCGGCCGTAGGGGCGCCGGCGCGGGAAGGCGGCTGCCGCGGCCGGGCGGGCGGCGGAGGGTGCTACCGGGGCCGCGCGTCTGGATCGGCGTCTTTGCTGGCCTGATCGCCTACGCGGGGTTTCTGATCGCTCAATGGCCGGCGTCCCACGCCTGGGAGCAGGCCCAGCGCCACCTGCAAATCCCGCCCGGCGTCGAGGTCGGCGGGCTGCAGGGCACCGTTTGGGAGGGGCGGGCCGTGAACTTGGAGGTCCAGGGGTTCGCGGTCGAAAGTTTCTCGTGGCGGGTGCCGTTCCGGCCGCTGCTCCGGGGGCGGCTGGTGGTGGAGATCGACGCCTCGCTCGACGGCGGCTTCGTCGAGGGGCGCGCCACGGCGTGGGCTGACGGGGTGCGCGTGGACGGGGCGAGCGGCCGGGTGCCGGCCCGCCGCGTGGAGGAGGTGGTGGCCGGCTTCTCTCCGCGGCCGCCGCAACTTGAGGGCTCTATCGCGTTCTCCGTGGAGCGCCTGGAGGCGGGGTTCGACGGGTGGCCGCGGGCGCTCGACGGCCGGATCGCTTGGCACGATGCGGCGGTCACCGTCGACTACCGCGCGGAGTTGGGCGGCGTCACGTCGACCCTCGGTATCGACGGCGACGGCGTCCTCTTCGGCCGGCTCGGCGACACCGGCGGCCCCCTCGCCCTCGACGGCGAGTGGCGCCTCCGCCCCGACGGCAGCTATACCCTCGATACCCGCGCCGAGACCCGGTCCGGCGCCGACGAGGTTCTCGTCCAGACGCTCGCCATGCTCGGCAACCGCGTCTCCCTAGAAGGCCAAACCGCTGCTGCGTGGTGAGGGGCAAACCCGGACGGTCCCCGGTTCGCCTGGGCGC
>SKJZ01000041.1 GCA_007121755.1 Halorhodospira sp.
GCCGGCCGCCTCGGCATCAGTCGGCCCCCCGCGCCGGTTGATCGCCCACCAGCTCCCCTTGGTGGAGCGTCACCATCCGGTGGCCTAACCGTTCAACCAGCGCCAAGTCGTGGGTGGCGATGATGATCGTCGTCCCGATCTGCTGCTGGAACGAGGTGAAGATCTGCATAATCTCGGTCGAGAGTTTCGGATCGAGATTGCCCGTTGGCTCGTCGGCCAGGACCACGGGCGGGCGATTGACCACCGCGCGGGCAATCCCGACCCGCTGCTGCTCGCCGCCCGAGAGGGTGATCGGCAACGCCTTCTCCTTACGGAGCAGCCCCACCTTGTCGAGGGCCGCGCGCACGCGCCGCGCCCGTTCACGCGACGGCAGCCCGGCGATGTTCAGCGGCAGGGCCACGTTGTCGAACACCGTGCGGTCGTGGAGTAGCCGGTGGTCCTGGAAGGTGACGCCGATGCGTTGGCGCAGCAGCGGGATACGGCGCCGCGGCAAGCGGTTCAGATCGACGCCGGCCACGATCAACCTTCCGCCGCTGGGCCGCTCCAGTACCGGGATCAGCCGCAGCAGCGTCGTCTTCCCCGCGCCGGAGTGGCCGGTGATAAAGACCAGCTCGCCCTGGCTTACGGTCAGCGTCACGCCCCGCAGGCCGTCTTGGCCGGCGCGGTGGTAGCGTTTGCTGACCCGGTCGAAATGGATCATTCCGTTGTAAGCGCCTCCGCGAAGGACTCGGCATCGAACGGACGCAGATCGTCCACGCCCTCGCCGACGCCGACGAAGCGTAATGGTATGGCCAGGCGCTCGGCCAGCGCCAGCACCACGCCGCCCTTGGCGGTACCGTCGAGCTTGGTCACGGCGACCCCGGTTACTTCGACCATATCCCGGAACTTCTCCGCCTGCGCCAACGCGTTCTGTCCATTGCAACCGTCCAGCACGAGCAAGGTCTCGTGGGGCGCGCCGGGGTCTTGGCGTCCGAGTACCCGGCGGATCTTGCGCAACTCCTCCATCAGGTTGCTCTGGGTGTGCAGCCGTCCGGCGGTGTCGGCAATCAGCACATCGATACCGCGGGCGCGCGCCGCTTGATGGGCGTCGTAGATCACCGATGCGGCGTCGGCGCCGGTCGGCTGCGCGATGACCGGCACCCCGAGGCGTTCGCCCCACCGCTGGAGCTGTTCCACCGCCGCCGCGCGGAAGGTATCGCCGGCGGCCAGCATCACCGAGCGGCCCTCCGCTTGCAGCCGGGCCGCCAACTTGCCGATGGTGGTGGTCTTGCCGGCGCCGTTGACGCCCACGGTGAGGATGACGAACGGGGGCGCCGCCGTCTCGACCGCCAACGGTTGGGCCACCGGGCGGAGGAGATCGGTGATTTCGGTGCGCAGCGCATCCATTACCGCTTCGGCGTCGCGCAACTCGCCGCGGCCCAGCCGCTGGCTGAGCCCGTCCAGCAGCCGCTGCGTCGCCTCCACGCCGACATCGGCGCCCAACAGCCGCGTCTCCATCTCCTCCATAAGGTCGTCGTCGAGGCGCTTGCGCCCCGCCACCAGCGTCGCCAGCCCCTCGGTGATTCCGCCGCTGGTCCGCGCCAAACCGCGGCGCAACCGGTTGAAGAGACCGCCGCCGGCGTTCCCGCTTCCCGTCTCACTCATGGTGTTCTAACCTGCATGGAGTTTTCAGCCACTGCATTGCGGTGCGATATTAGCGCGTCATCGTACCACTGCCCGGTATTCGCTCCGAGGAGAGTCCGTTGAAGTACCGAACACTACTGCTGAGGAAGGCCTGGATACTGCTCCTTTGCGTCGGCGGCGTCGCGGGCGCCGGTCAAGGGCCGGTGGAGTTCCGGCTCGACAACGGGTTTACCGTGCTGGTGCAGGAAGACCACCGCGCCGGCGTCGCCGTCTCCATGGTCTGGTATGCGGTGGGCGCGGGGCATGAGCACCGGCCCGTCACCGGGATCTCCCACGCCCTGGAGCACATGATGTTCAAGGGCACCGAGACCAGGGAGACCGGTGAGTTTTCCCGTATCGTCGCGCGCGAGGGCGGGCGCACGAACGCCTTCGTCTCCCGCGACGCCACCGTCTACTTCCAACAAGTTGCGGTGGACCGGCTGGACTTGATGATGGAGTTGGAGGCCGACCGAATGCACCGGCTCGTCTTCGATCAGGGCGAGTTTGAGCGCGAGATGGAGGTGGTCCGCGAGGAGCGGCGGCAGCGGGTTGACGACCGGCCCGAGGGGTTGGCCATGGAGCGTTTCAGGGCTGTCACCCACATGGCCAGCCCGTACCGCGATCCGATCATCGGCTGGCCGGAGGATCTCGACCGGATGCGGCTCGCGGAACTGGAAGAGTGGTACCGGCGGTGGTACGCGCCGGCCAACGCCACGCTCATCGTCGTCGGAGCGGTCGACCCCGAGGAGGTGAGGGAGTTGGCGGACCGCCACTTCGGCGCCGTCCCGGCGCGGGATACCGAGCCGCCGCCCGCCGGGGGCGAGGTCGCGGACCCCGGTGAGCGCCGCGTCCACCTCGAATTGGAACGGGCCCGGTTGCCCTTGCTCTATATCGGTTACAACGTCCCGTCCCTCAACACCGCTGGCTCGCCGGAAGACGCCTACGCGCTGTTGCTGGCGGCCGAGATCCTCGACGGCGGCCGCTCCGCCCGCCTGCCCGAGCGGCTGGTCCGGGAGCGAGGGGTGGCCACTTCTGTATCGGCCTCATACGGGGCGGTTGCGCGGCTGGATTCGAC
>SKJZ01000238.1 GCA_007121755.1 Halorhodospira sp.
CCTGATCGGCCGAGAAGCGCAGGGAACCCGAAGGGCGCGTCCGGTGAGCCCGGCAGGGATACACCCCGGCAATACTTTCCGGAAGGTTGGTAAGTCTTTGGAAGGGATCGGTGCGGGGTGCCGCCCGCACGCTGGTGCCGCTGGTCTTGGCGATATGGATGAAGAGAAAGTTCTTGCGATAGGAGATCAGCACGGCTTACTCGTCGGACCCGCCGAGGACTTGGAGATAGTGCTGGCTGCTGCGGGCGACCGTGTACTCGCTCACCGCCCGCCGCAGGGCCTCCGGATCGGCCGGGTCGTCCAGGGCGCGCTCCATGGCCTCGGCCAGCGCCGGGGCGTCCCCCACCGGGGCCAGCGGGCCGAGCCGCCCGTCGTCCAACAGGGCCCGCGCCCCGCCGGGGCAGTCGGTGGCCACCACCGGGGTGCCCAGCGCCATGGCCTCGGTGAGGACGTTGGGCGAGCCCTCGAAGCGGGACGAGAGGACAAAAAGGTCCGCCGCCCGCATCCAGGCGTAGGGGTTCGGGTCGAAGCCGGGGAAATCGGCCGCGTCGCTTAATCCCAATTCATCACGCAGGGCCAGCAGTGCGGACCGGTCGGGGCCGTCGCCGAGGACGATCAGGCGTGCCGGGCGTCTGGCGTGGACGAGCGCGAAGGCGCGCAGCAGGGTCGGAAAATCTTTCTGCGCCTTGCAGCGCCCCGCCGCGAGGATCACGGGGACATCGCCGGGCTCGTCAAGCCAGGGGTGGCCGGTCTTTCGCGCGGCCAACTCATCCAGATCGGGGGGGATGGTCGGATTGGCGATCGTCACGAAGCGGTCACGTGGGATGCCGCCGATACGGGCGAGGTCGTCGGCGACGGAGTCGGCCACGGTGACGATGGCGTCGGCCCACGGATAGAGCCGGCGCACCGGCCAGTAGCGGGCGGCCTTCTGCAGCCGGGTCTTGCCGGTCAGGGAGCCGCTGAGGTGCATCCCCATGCGCAACACCACGCGGGTCGGGACGCCGGTAAGGCGGCGGGCCAGCAGCGCCACGCGCCCGGCGCGGTCCTTCGCCGCCAGGAGCGCCCGGGGGCGGACGCACCGCAGGTAACGGCAGAGAGCCGGCAGCGCGAGCATCGAGGTGGCGGCGTCGAGCCTGATGGTGCGGACCCCCTCCGGGATCGCCTCGACATGGCCGCCGTGCGCCTTGAGCAGCAACACGTCGACATCGGCTCCCGCCGCCACCATGCCGTGGAGCAAGTGGTTGACCATCTTCTCCACGCCGCCGTCGCCGGTGTAGGCGATGAGGACGGCGATGCGCTCCCCGCTTCCGGCCGGCGCCTCTTGGACCAACAGGGCTCCCTCCGGCCGCCGGGAGCGGTAGCCGGGCACGACCAGCGCCAACTGCCGCTCCGCCGCCAAGCCGAGCCGGCGGGCAGCGACCAGTTCAACCCAGGCGCGGCGGCCGGCGCGCCGCTGGAGCCAGCGCCCGAGGGGTGAACGGCCGCCGGGGGCGGGCACGCGCCGCCAGCGCGCCGTCATCCCGGCGGCCTCTACGATTCCCTCTGTGGCGGCGCACTCTTCCTGCCGGTACACCGCTTCCAGCAGAGGCCGCGCCTGTTCGTCATGGAGAGTGTGGCGATCCCGGAGCACCCACGCGCCCCCGTCCCGCTCCCAAACAAAGTGCTTCCAGCCTCGCAAGGCGCGGCGCGCGATCATCGCGGCGTGGCGGCGCCGCATGCGCCGCACCCGCTCCATAAAGCGCTCTTCGAGCGCCGCATCCACGGTCCATTGCCGCTCGGCCGCGTAGTGCCGCAGGCCGTCGCGCGCCAGGGCCTCCGGCAACCGTGTCTTGGTCGCGTAGAGCCGGACCAGATGGCGCAGCGCCCGGCGGCGCCCCAGCGGTTGGCGGCGGCCGCGGATGCGGTCGGTGTCGATGGCGTACAGGACGCCCCCGTGAGGGATGAAGTTGCGCCAGTTAAGGTCGTTCTGGACGATCCCGGCGGCGTGGTGGCGAGCCAGGGTCGCGACGAGCCGGCGGTTGGCCGCGTCGTATCCGCTCTCCTTCGTCGGGGGCCACGGTTCATCGGCGACAATGAGGTCGAGGACGGTCAGCCAGGCGCGCGCGGCCCGGCAGAATCCGGCGTAGCGCAAGGCCGGAGCCGGCACCCCGGCGGCCTCCAGCGCCCGGCCGCCGCGCACGCTCCGCCACCACTCCCACGCTTGTCCGACCGGCGCGACAAAGAACTTGGCGACCACCGGCCGCCCGTCGAGCGTGGCGTGGAGCAGGGCGCGCTTGCCGGGGTAGTGGTGAAAGACCTCGCCGGTCTCCAAGGTTCCGGCGGCGCCGAGATCGAAGCGGCGGCCGGTCAGCCGGTGGTGATTCATTCCGTTCCGTCGATGACGTGAAAGATCTCTTGCCACATCGCTTCGACCCGCTCGCGGACGCGGGACGCCTCCGCCAGCAGCTTTTGCCGTTGAGCGGCGTGTGCCTCGCTGTCCATGAGCCGGTCGATGCGGGCCTTCAGCTCAGCCTCGTTCAGATCGAGGTCGAGTATGTTCTCGCTGCAGCCATACTCGGAGAAGAGTTCCGCGTACTTGTGGCTCCATCCGGTGGCCAGCGACGGGACTCCCTGGCTCAGGGCGCTGACCAGTCCGTGGTAGCGGCTGCCGATGGTGGCGTGGCACGCTCCGATTACCCCTTTGATCGCCGGCGCCGATTCGACATGCAGGATCGGCACG
>SKJZ01000151.1 GCA_007121755.1 Halorhodospira sp.
ACCACGCAGAAGTTGTGCAGCATGTGGTAGACGCGGTGGAACTCGTAGCGGTCGTAGGCGGCCACGATCCGCTGCTGGAGGTCGTGGGCGCGGCCCACCATCCAGCGGTCGAAGGGCAGCATCTCCGCCGGCGGCAGGAGATGTTGCGCCGGATCGAAGTCGTAGAGGTTGCCGATGAGAAAGCGCAGGGTGTTGCGCATCCGCCGGTAGGCGTCGGCGACGCGGTCGAGGATGGCGTTGGAGACGGCCATCTCGCCGGAGTAGTCGGCGGAGGCGACCCATAGCCGCAGGATATCCGCGCCGAGGCGGTCCATGACGTCCTGGGGCGCCACCACGTTGCCGCGGGACTTCGACATCTTGTGGCCGTGCTCGTCCACCGTGAAGCCGTGGGTCAGCACGGCGCGGTACGGCGCCGCGCCGCGCACCGCCACCGAGGTGAGCAGCGACGACTGGAACCAGCCCCGGTGCTGGTCGGACCCTTCCAGGTAGAGGTCGGCGGGCACCGCGAGCCGCTCCCGGCGCTCCAGCACCGAGACGTGGGTGACCCCGGAGTCGAACCAGACGTCCAGGATATCGGTGACCTTCTCGTAGCGGCCGGCGTCGTCCCCCAGCAACTCCGCCGGGTCGAGCCGCCACCACGCCTCAAGCCCGTCCCGCTCCATGCGGACGGCCACCTCCTCCATCAGGCGGGGCGTCTCCGGATGCGGCGTGCCGTGGACCCGGTCGATGAAGACGGCGATGGGCACGCCCCACTGCCGCTGGCGGGAGATGCACCAATCGGGGCGGTGGCGGACCATACCGTCGATCCGCGCCTCGCCCCACCCCGGCGTCCACCGCACCCCGGCGATCGCCTCCAGCGCCTTGGCCCGCAGCCCGTCGCGATCCAGGTCGATGAACCACTGCGGCGTGGCGCGGAAGATCACCGGCGTCTTGTGCCGCCAGCAGTGGGGGTAGCTGTGCCGGTACTTCTCATAGTGGAGCAGCGCGCCCCGCGCCTCCAACAGCTCCACTACCTTGGGATTGGCGTCGAAGACGCCGAGGCCGGCGAAGTGCTCGGTGCCCTCGACGAACCGCCCGGCGCTGTCCACCGGATTGGCCGTCTCCAGCCCGTAGCGGGCGCCGACCTGGAAGTCGTCCTGGCCGTGACCCGGGGCGGTGTGGACGCAGCCGGTGCCGCCCTCGGTGGTGACGTGCTCGCCGAGGACCACCGGCACGGTGAGATCGAGGAACGGGTGGCGCAGCTCCAGCCCCTCCAACTCGGCCCCGCGGCAGCGGCCCACCACCTCGTAGCGCTCGACCCCGGCGCGGGCCAGGGTCGGCTCCAGCAACGCCTCGGCCAGCAACAGCCGCTCGCTGTGGTCGAGGGCCACCACCACGTACTCCAACTCCGGATGGACGGCCACCGCGCGGTTGGCGGGCAGGGTCCACGGCGTGGTGGTCCAGATCACCACCGAGGCCGTTCCGGCGGTGGCGCCCTCGCCCTCCACCACCACCCGCCGCTGCAGGTCGTGCTCGTCGGCCACCGGGAAGCGCGCATCAATGGCCGGGGAGACGCGCTCCTCGTACTCCACCTCGGCCTCGGCCAGGGCGGAACCACAGTCGGAACACCAGTGAACCGGCTTGAAGCCCTGGGTGACGTGGCCCGCCTCGAAGATGCGCGCCAACGCCCGCAGGATATCGGCCTCGGTGGCGCGGTCCATGGTGAGATACGGCCGCTCCCAATCGCCGAAGACGCCCAGGCGCTGGAAGTCGCGCCGCTGGCCGTCCACCTGCTCGGCGGCGAAGGCCCGGCAGCGCTCCCGGAACGCCTCGTGGGTCAGGGCGGCGCCGGCCTTGCCGTCGCGCTCCTCCACCTTGTGCTCAATGGGCAGCCCGTGGCAGTCCCAACCCGGCACGTAGGGGGCGTCGTAGCCGTCCAGGGTCCGCGCCTTGACGATGATGTCCTTGAGGATCTTGTTGACGGCGTGGCCGATATGAATATCGCCGTTGGCGTAGGGGGGGCCGTCGTGGAGGATGAACCGCTCCCGTCCCTCCCGGGCGGTGCGGATCTCCTGGTAGATCTCCCGCTCCCGCCACGCGTTCAGCCGCTCCGGCTCCCGTTCGGCCAGCTTGGCCCGCATCGGGAACTCGGTCTGCGGGAGATTGAGGGTATGTCTGTAGTTACTCACATCACCGCCCCTTGCTGATCGTCATTTCGGCCGCCAAGACCTCCCGGGCGCGGGCCACATCGATCCCGATCTGCGCCGTCAACGCCTGCAGATCGGGGAAGTGTTCCTCGTTGCGCAACCGAACCTCCGGCTCGACACTGAGATGGCGCCCGTAGAGATCGCCCTCGAAGTCGATCAGGTACGCCTCGAAGACCGTGGCCCGTCCGCCCACCGTGGGCCGCACACCGACGCTGATCGCCGCCGGCCAACCGTCCAGACCGCGCACCCGGCGGTCGCCGTTGCTGTAGACGCGCCCGGCGTAGATCCCGGCCAGCGGCGGCGGACTGGGCGGCAGGCGCAGATTCACCGTCGGCCACCCCAGCTTGCGCCCAATCCCGTCGCCGCGCACCACCCGTCCGGAGACGCGGTAGCGCCAACCCAGCAACGCCGCCGCCTCGTCGAACCGCCCCTGGGACAAGAGATCCCGGATGCGGGTGCTGCTGATCCGCTGCACACCGTCCACCGGCGTCGCGTCCGTCACCGTCTCCATCCGCTCCACGG
>SKJZ01000069.1 GCA_007121755.1 Halorhodospira sp.
CGGGGGACGCTGTGAATACATCCCTGTACGCTCGACGGCGGCATCCATGCCGCCGACGCCCCCGCAAGGCGGTCCGCCCCCGCCTGCGGACGGTTTCTCGAGCTTCCTCAGGTCAATTGCTTCGGATCGACGAGGCGGTCGTACTCGGCGATCGCGAAGCGGTCGGTCATGCCGGCAATATAGTCGGCCACCGCCCGCGCCCGTCCGGGTAGGCCATTGCGCCGCTCCAACCGGGTGGCGGCGCGGAGGGCCGTGTCGGGCAACAGCTCGGGCTCGTCCATAAAGGCGGCGAAGAGCTCCCGCACCACCCGCTGGCTCTTGCGCACCATGCGCAGCACCCGATAGTGGCGGTAGAGGGCACCGAACAGAAAGTCCTTCAAGGCCTGGTGCCGCCGCGCCATCTCCGGACTGAAGCCGATCAGGTCGACGGCGGTGGCGCGCACCTCGTCGACGCCGGCCGGAGCGGCCGCCTCGATGCGCCGACGGCTCTCGTCGATCAAGTCGCAGACCTGGACATTGATCATGCGCCGCACGACTTCGTAGATCACGCGGCGCTCCTCCAAGCCCGGATGTGCCTCCGCCACCTCATCGAAGAGCGGCACCAGCAGCTCAGTCTCCCGGCACGCCTCGACCGTGAGCAGGCCGGAGCGCAGGCCGTCGTCGACGTCGTGGCTGTTGTAGGCGATGCCGTCGCAGGCATTGACCAGTTGCGCCTCCAGGGTCGGCCGGCCGCCGTTTACGAACCGCTCCGCTACATCGCCCAACCGCTCCGCCTCCTGGCGGGTGCAGCGCTTAACCAACCCCTCGCGGGTCTCGAAGGTCAGATTGAGGCCGTCGAACTCGGCGTAGCGCTCCTCCAGCTTGTCCACCAGGCGCAGCGACTGGATGTTGTGCTCGAAGCCGCCGAACCCCTCCATGCACTCGGCCAGCGCGTCCTGCCCGGCGTGGCCGAACGGCGTGTGGCCGACGTCGTGGGCCAGCGCGATCGCCTCGACCAGGTCGATGTTGAGCCCGAGGGACTGGGCCGCGGTGCGGGCGATCTGCGCCACCTCCAGGGTGTGGGTCAGGCGGGTGCGGTAGAGATCGCCCTCGTGGTTGACGAAGACCTGTGTCTTGTACTCCAGCCGGCGGAACGCGGTGGAGTGGATGATGCGGTCGCGGTCACGCTGGTACTCGCTGCGATGGAGCGGGGCCGGTTCCGGATAGCGGCGGCCGCGGGTGGTGGCGTCCGCCGCCGCGCACGGCAATCGGGGTGCGGGCTGGAACGTCATCGATCAGTAGGCCGCCAGGGTTCTGCGCAGTGCCTCGTCGTCGAAGTCGGCGGTCACCACCGCTTCACCGATCGCCCGCAACAGGACCAGCCGCAGCCGCCCACCGCGCGCCTTCTTGTCGACGCTCATCAACTCCATGAAACGCTCCGGCGGGATGCGGGGCGGCGCCGTCGGCAGACCGAAGCGGCGCAACAGGGCCTCGGCGCGCTCCACATCCGCCGCGCCGAGCCACCCCATCTCGGCCGACATCCGCGCCGCCATGCACATCCCGGCGGCGACCGCCTCGCCGTGGAGCCACGACTCGTAGCCGGTATGGGTCTCCACCGCGTGGCCGAAGGTGTGGCCGAGATTGAGCAGCGCCCGGACACCGCCCTCCAACTCATCGGCGGCCACCACCTCGGCCTTGTTGCGGCACGACTCGGCGATGGCGTGGGTGAGCGCCGCGCTGTCGCGGCCGAGCAGCGCCCCGGCGTTCTCCTCCAGCCACGTGAAGAGCGCCGGATCGCGGATCAGGCCGTACTTGACCACCTCCGCGATACCGGCCTTCAACTCGCGCTCCGGCAGCGTAGCGAGCACGTCGGTATCGGCGATCACCGCGCGCGGCTGGTGGAAGGCGCCGATCATATTCTTGCCCAGCGGATGGTTGACCCCGGTCTTGCCGCCCACCGACGAATCGACCTGTGCCAGCAGGGTCGTCGGGACCTGGATCAGCGCCACGCCCCGCTGATAGGACGCGGCGCAGAAACCGCCGATATCGCCGACCACGCCGCCGCCGAGGGTAATGACCGTCACCGAACGGTCGCAGCGGTGCTCCAACAGCGCATCGAAGACCAGGCGGCAGGTATCGAGGTTCTTGTACCGTTCGCCGTCCGGAAGCACCACGTCGTGCAGCGCATAGCCGAAGAGCGCATCGCGCACGGTGTCCTCGTAGAGCGGTTCGACCGTCTCGTTGGTGACCAGCAGGGCCTGCTCCCCGGCCAGATGGGGGGCGTAGAGATCACCCCGCCCGAGGATGCCGGGGCCGATATAGATCGGATAACTGCGCTCTCCCAACTCCACGCGGAGCGTTCTCATCTCAACGGCCCTCCGGATCGTTGGAGAGGGCGCGGACCACCCGCTCGGCCACCGATCGGGCCGTCCCGCCGGTGGTCTCCACCACCACATCGGCCACCTCGCGGTAGAGGGGCTCGCGCCGCGCCATCAATGCCTCGAGCCGCCCCTCCGGGTCCTCCGTCTGCAACAACGGCCGGTTGCGGTCGCCGCGGGTCCGCTCCACCTGCACCGCGACCGGCGCGTGGAGATAGACCACCACCCCTCGTGCGCCGAGCACATCGCGGTTGGCCGCCGTCTCCACCGCGCCGCCCCCGGTGGCCATAACGATGCCGTCACGATCGGTCAACTCATCGATCAGCGCCGCCTCGCGC
>SKJZ01000157.1 GCA_007121755.1 Halorhodospira sp.
GCCGGTCGTAGCTGCCCACGCGGGGAAGCTCTTGTGCCGCCTCGGGGTAGTCGGCGTGGCTGACCGCCGCGACCACCGCCTCGCCCGCGCCGGCGGCGAAAAGCAACTCGGTGGCGCCGGGAGAGAGGGCGACGATGCGCTCGGCGGGCGCCTCCAAGCAGACATCACGGCCGGCGTCGTCCGTCACGCAGCGCTCGCCGGCCGGGGCCGGCGAAACCCAGATCGTATAACCCAGAACCGAGAGCAGAAGCAATAGGATGCGTATCATGAGTTCACCGGAACGAAGACCTTGGCGCCGTTAATTTGGGCGGCCTCGAGCCGCTGGCCGTAGAGCCGCTCCAGCGCCGCGGGGACGAGCATGCTCTCCGTGGACCCCCAGCACGCGCCGCCGTCCGGATCGAGCAGCAGGATCCGGTCGCACCAGCGCGCCGCCAGATTGACGTCGTGCAGGCAGAGGAAGACGGCGCGGCCGTCCCGCGCCTCGCTGCGCAGCAGCTCCATGACCGCCACCTGGTGGCGCAAGTCGAGGTGGTTGGTGGGCTCGTCGGCGAGCCAGATGGAGGGGGCCTGGGTCAGCGCCGTGGCGATCGCCAGCCGTTGGCGCTCGCCGCCGGAGAGGGTGCTCACCAGGCGCTCCTCCAGACCGTCCAGCTCCATCCGGCGCAACGCTTGCCGGGCGGTCTCGATGTCCTCGGCGGTCTCCAGATCCCACGGCGAGAGGTAGGGGTGGCGACCGATCAAAGCCGTCTCCAGCACCGTCGCCGGGAAGCCGTCGTAACTCTCCTGGAAGACTACCGCCAGGCGTTGGGCGATCCGGCGCCGCCGCCAGCGGCCCAGCGGCCGTCCGGCGAGCGCCACCTCCCCTCTCCGAACCGGGCGCAGCCCGGCGAGGGTGTGGAGCAGCGTCGTCTTGCCGGCGCCGTTGGGGCCGAGCACGCCCCACACCTGCCCCGGCGCAACCGTGAACGACAGGGCGTCGCCGTCGCGCCGGCCGGGCACGTCGATCACCAGCTCGCGGGCGGCCAGATCGGTACATTCGGACGAGGTGGCGGCGGTCGGCATCAGCGGCTCCTGTAGAGCAGGTAGAGAAAGACCGGCACGCCGATCATCGCCGTGATGACGCCCACGGGGAGTTGCTCCGGGGCGATCAGGGTGCGCGCCAGGACGTCGGCCAGGACGAGCAGTGCGCCGCCGGCCAGCGCCGAGGCCGGGAGGATCAACCGCTGGTCGTTGCCCAGCACCAAACGCAGCATGTGCGGCACCACCAAACCGACGAAGCCGATGCTGCCGGAGGTGGTCACGGCGACGGCGGTGAGCAGGCTGGCGGCGATGTAGACGCCCCACTCCAGCGGCCGCACCGCGACGCCCAGCACCGCCGCCTGCAACGGCCCGCGGGCGAGGACGTTGAGGCTGCGCCCCAACGGCAAAGCCAAGGCCACGGCGACACCGAGCGCCGCGAGTGCCGGCCACGGGCTGCGGGCGTAGGCGAGATCGCCCATCAGCCAATACAGCATGCCGGGTAGCCGTTCGGTGGGGCCGACGGCGAGCATGAAGGTGACCACCGCCCCCCAGCCGGCGGCCACCACCACCCCGGTAAGCAGCAGCCGGGTCGGCGTCCAGCTCCCGGTGCCGTGGGCCAGGCCGAAGACCAGCACGGTGGAGAGCAGCGCCCCGGCGAAGGCGGCCCCGGAGACCACGACGGCGGCCATTCCGGCGAGCATGGCGGCCAGCGCCCCCACCGCCGCGCCGCCCGAGAGCCCGAGCACATAGGGATCGGCGAGGGGATTGCGCAGCAGCACCTGCATCAGCGCCCCGGCCACCGCCAGTAGGCCGCCGACGGCGAAGGCGGCCAGCGCCCGCGGTAGGCGCAGCTCCAGGATCAGGGTGCGGTGCAACGGCTCGCCCTCGCCGCCGAGCACCGCCCACAGCGCCGCCGGCGGCACCGGCACACTGCCCACCGCTACGGCGGCCGTCACGGCGGCGCCCCCCACCAGCGCCAAAACGAGCAGTGGCGGGACCAAACGCGGCATCAGATCCGCCTAATGGGGCCGGGGTATTGGCCGACCCGCGCATCGGCGGTCAGGAGCAGCATTCCTTCATACTCGGCCTGGGCCACCAGGATCCGGTCGAACGGGTCTTTATGCAGTTCCGGCAGGTGGTGAACCGCCGCCGCATGGGCGGAAGTGACCGGCAATTCCGAATAACCGTTCTCGATGAGCCCGCGCCGCAGCAGGTGGGGGTCGATGTCGAAATCGGCCCGCCCCAGCGAAGCCTTAATGGCCACCTCCCATACGCTGGCGGCACTGAACCAGAGCTGATTGCTCTCGTCCAGGATAAACCCGCCGGCTTCACTGGGAAGCTTCTCCGGCTCCACCGCCGCCCATAGCAAGACGTGTGTGTCCAGCAGCAGGTTCACCGGGGCACCTCGCCTTCGAACTGCTCGGCGATTGTTTTCGCACCCATCTCGTCGAAGTCGTCCGGAATCTGACCGTATCCCTTTAAAAATCCCAAGCGCCGGACCTCTCCAGGCTCGGGCGCGTCTACCGGAACGACCTTGGCAACCGGTTTGCCAGCCTTCGCGATAATGAACCCTTCGCCCTTGGCGGTTCGTTCCAGCAACCGCGACAAGTGGGTCTTGGCTTCATGAATGTTGACAATATCCACGA
>SKJZ01000242.1 GCA_007121755.1 Halorhodospira sp.
CCCAAATCGATCGGCGTCGGCCAGTACCAGCACGACGTCAACCAGTCACGGCTCAGCCACAAGCTCGACGCCGTGGTCGAGGACTGCGTCAACGCCGTCGGCGTCGACGCCAATACCGCCTCGGCGCCGCTACTGGCAAGGGTCTCTGGGCTCGGTCCGGGGCTGGCCGAAAACATCGTCGCGTTCTGCCAGGAACGGGGCGGTTTTCGTAACCGCAAAGAGCTGCAGAAGGTGCCACGGTTGGGCCCAAAGGCGTTCGAGCAGGCCGCCGGCTTCCTGCGCATCCCTCGGGGCGACGATCCGCTGGACGCCTCTGCCGTCCATCCCGAGGCGTACCCGGTGGTCGAACGAATCGCCGCCAGCACCGGACGCGGTGTCGCCTCACTGATGGGCGACGAAAAGTTCCTACAGAGCCTCAACGCGGCCGAGTACACCGACGAACGGTTCGGTGAGCCCACCGTCCGCGACATCCTCGCCGAGTTGGCCAAGCCGGGTCGCGACCCCCGCCCCGAGTTCCGCACCGCCGCCTTCCGCGAGGGCGTCGAGACCCTCGACGACCTGGAGCCCGGCATGGTCCTGGAGGGAACCGTCACCAATGTCGCCAACTTTGGCGCCTTCGTCGACATCGGCGTCCACCAGGACGGCCTGGTCCACATCTCCGCGCTCTCCGACCGGTTCGTCCGTGACCCCCGTGACGTCGTCCGCGCCGGAGACGTGGTCCGCGTCAAGGTGATGGACATCGACCTCCCCCGCAAGCGCATCGGCCTATCGATGCGCCTCGACGACGAGCCTGGCAGTGCCCGGGAGAACGACCGGCCCGATCTAAGCAAGGGTGAGGGGAGAAAGGCGCCTTCCCGGAATAAGCACGACCGCGGGCGCGGCAAGCCGAAGGAGCCCGCCGCCAGCGATGCCACGGCGTTGGCCGAGGCGTTCCGGAAGGCGCGGTAACGCTGCGGCCCAGGACGCGCCCCCGGCTTACCCCCTCTCGTACTTAAAGGAGACGTCCACTTTGACGCGGTAGAATTCAACCTCCCCGTTGTCCTTCAGCTTGAGGTCGAACTCCCGCACCTCCGCCACCCGCATGTGACGGATCGATTGGCGCGCCACTTCAATAGCGTACTTCGCCGCGTCCTCCCAAGACGTGGGACTGGTGCCGATGATCTCGACAATCTTATAGGCGCTCATAGAACCCCCTCTTCCAACGAAATTCTCGCTAGAAGTGTAGACGTTCCATCGGAGTTCGCCGGCGGCGCAGTCTGGTGTGACACCCCTTCCAGTACCCGTCACTCTCCATCCCTGGACCTTCCCTGTCGCCATCCCTGGAGGCCTTGGCCCCCGCCTCCATCCCTGGCACGCGACAGTCCCGAAAAAGGGTGTCACACCGGACTCCGCCAACCCGGCAGCGGTTTACCGGAATCTGTCCAAGTCCTCCCGATCGACTGGCGCGCTATAGACAAAACCGACCGGGCGGCTTCCCAACGCGGCGGCGAGAGCCGGTTGTTGCGCCGGACGGCTCTGGGCCTCGGCAAGGGCGCAGCGCATTCGGCAACCCCCGCCGGCATCTCTCTCCAAACCGCAGACCGGCAGCGCATGGTCGACATCCGTGCCGTCGGAACCAGTCGCCGTATCGAGCCACACCAGCGGCGGCCGGGACCCATCACCGCCGACCAGCACCTGCATAGCCGCCCCGCCGACCTCGGCGCGCGCCGCAAGAACCGCATGAAAACGGTGTGGAACTGCTGCCAGGCGCTCTACGCCACGGCCGATATCCCGCCAATACTCACCGGCGGCCTCCGTCAACTGCTCGCCAATGAGCGCTGCAAGCTGTGTTCGGCCCAATACCAGAATCACGCCGCCGACCTCCTCTCCACGGGAGCTCGGGCCCCAACCGCCGCGCGCATCTCACCGTCGACGGGCACCCAGCACGCAACTGACTCGACATCTCCAATCCGCCGGGAACGCCCCGCGCCAAAACGGTAGAGCGGAACACCGGCGCGGCGGAGCAGACGCTCCAGGGCCACGCTGGTGACCGTCACGTAGGCGGCGATATCGTGATCGTCCGCATACTCGATCACCCGCCGAATCATTGAGAACGTCGTCGCGCCCACCAGCGCCTTCCGCCGGTCCGCGGACGGCGCCCCACCCGCCACCGCGAAGCGGCTCAATTCCCAAATCCGGGGATCACAGGGGACAGCTTCGCCATCCAGCAACTCGGGGAAGGTATCCCGCAGCATGTAACTGCCGGTGGTCGGCAACATGCGCCAACACCCGACCACCTCGCCGTCGCCCGCCGGAGCCGCCATATAGACCGGATCCAAGCGGTCGTATCCGTCCACTTCACGGCCCTCATAAGGGGTTACGCGCCAGCCGAGACGGTGATGGAAGATTCGGCAACGCAGCCGGAACACAGCGTCCACAACGGATCGATCCATACCGGGGTCGCGCACCCTGCCCACTCGAATCTCTTCCACCGCCCCGTCCTCCAACAAAGAACGTGGGGATATCTAATCGTGGACGGGTGGCTACCGGAAACTGTCATTTCTTGCAGGGGCACCGACCTTTCGGGAAGTCGTGCCGGGTAGCGCCCATACGGGGTCTCGGCCGCAGGGATGCGGCCGTGAAGCCTCCAGGGATGGATTCACGGCGTCCCCGTATGGGCGCTA
>SKJZ01000097.1 GCA_007121755.1 Halorhodospira sp.
CCGAGGCTCTCTCCGGTAAAACGCCACCAGGGGGTCAAGTTGGCGGTAAGCCACAGGGCGTAGCGTTGGTACCACGGCATATGCCGTCGCCCCCAAACCGCGGGGGCCACCAGAACGATGCCGTCCGCCGCGTCCAGGCCGCGCTCGGCGGCGAGGATCATGGTAACGCCGCCGCCCATGCTCTGGCCCAGCAAATAGAGGGGGCGATCCGGGTAGCGCCCGGCAAGCAGCTCCGACACCGCCTCCGCATCATTGATCAATGCATCGGTGCCCGGCCACCGGCCCTTGCCTTCGGTAGCCCCGAAGCTGCGTTGGTCGTAGGCGTAAGTGGCGATCCCGTCGGCCGCCAGGTGCTCCGCCGCCAGGGCCAGTCCGGTCCGGTAGTCGTTGAGGCCGTGGAGTCCGAGCACGACGGCCTGGGGATCGTCGGGGCCCCACCTGTCGTAGGGCAGGCGATAGCCGTCATCCATCGTAAAGTGAGCGTCTCCGATGGCCGCCGCCCCGGCGGCGGGCGGCGCATCGGAACCGGTGCAGGCACCGACGAAAAGAGCGACGGTCAGCAGGAGCGCCTTCGGCATACCTTCCGTAACGTCAGTAAGAGCGGTCGGATGAGCCATGGCCGGTATCATCCCCCCGGGGCTCAGCCTTCCCGGCGCCGCATGAACATGCGGACTTGAGCTTCCAGACTGTCGGCAAACGCGCGGGCTTCCAGTTCCCGGTCGATCGCTTCCGCAATCTCTTCCAACTCCTTGAGACTTAACTCCTTGAGATCGCGTTCCAGCGGAGGAGTAGGGCTTTTCGGTTCCTGCCGCATCATTATTGTGTCCGCCTCCATATAACACCAGACGGGAGGCAGTCCCGCCCGGTTTCGGTTAAGAGTAAGGTTACACGTGCGGGTACCCACGGCAGTGGGTGCCCCCCCATAGCTTGTGAACTACTTATTTAGCGGTCTGCCCGACTTGAGACAAGTCGTTTTGGCCCGCTCCGGCCGCCAGTGCGTGGATGCGTGCGACCATGGCGTAAAACCCGTCCCGCCGGTTGGGGCTCAGGTTCTGCTCCAACCCTAGCCGGGCGAACAAGTCACTGATATCGGTGGCCTGAATTTCCTCCGGGGTACGGCCCGAATAGGCCATCAACACCAAGGCGATCAACCCCTTGACGATGAACGCATCGCTGTCCGCGACGAAAATCAGGCGCCGGGGATCGTTCTTGTCACGGTAGCAGATCAGCCACACGTTGCTTGTGCATCCTTCGACTCGATTGCTTTCAGTCCTTTGTTCCTCGGGAAACTCGGGTAGTTTGCGGCCGAGGTCGATCAGTATCCGGTAGCGCTCCTCCCAGTCCTGTATGAACTCGAAGGTCTCCACCACATCGTCCAGCGTCATGGTATCGAGAGTCATCGCTTTAATCGAAGAGGTATGCGGCGGCGAGGCGCCGGAATCATTATCCGATGATACGCACCTTTCCCGGCGTAACGCCAGGAGGAATCGTGGTGCTTCAGGGTTGCAAACATTCCAATTATTGTTACGAATCTACCGCCGCAAAGACGGTGATTTCATCCCGATCGTGGTAAAGGTGCCGGGCCTCCGGCCGCGCGCGGGCGACCTGCTCGATCTCGGCCAGCGCCTGCTGGACCGTGTCGAGCGGGCGCTTCATCGGGAGCTTCAGGTTGAACACCGTGCGGCGGCACCAGCCGTGGCGGAGCCACTGCCCAACCAACCGCGCGATGCCTGTGGGCCGTTCTACCACATCGCAGAACATCCAGTCCACTGGCTGCGGCGGCCGGTAGCGGAAGGCGTCGGCCCGCAGGTGCTCGACGTCGGGATCGCCGGCCAGATCGGGGGCGAGGGCGCCGTTGTCGACGGCGGTGACGTGGAGACCACGCCGGCGGAGTAGCCAGGTCCATCCACCAGGGGCCGCGCCCAGGTCCACCGCACGCTCTCCCGCCTTCGGGGCCGAATGGCCGGGCACCAGTACGTGAAACGCTTCCTCCAGCTTGAGCACCGAGCGGCTGGGGGAGCGGCCGGGCATGCGCAATCGCGGGATGCCCATGGGCCATTGGCCGCCGTCGCTGATGCCGGCGATGACGTGGCCGGAGTCCGGAAACAGCAAGTGCAGGCGTCTCTTCGCTGCCCCCCGTGGTTGCCAGGAATCTTCGGCGGCGATGATGCCCGCCTCTTTCAGCACCCGCCGGGCCGCGCCCTGAAAACGCCTGCAAAACCGGGCCATGGTGCGGCCGGTCTCGCTGTCCGGGTATTCGACGGAGAGATCCCCGGCGGTCAGCCCGGCCGGGAGGGACTCCGCAATGCGTTCCGCCCGCCCCCCGGTGGGCAGGTCGTGAAGCTCCGTTATCAGCTGGAACGCAGCCCGCGAAAAGACCGCATCGGGCGCCGGTCCGGGATCGCCGGCGGGGGACTCGAAGACCACCCGGGCGGTCTGCGGGCGGGCGCGGCAGTAGCCCTGCACTCCACGTTCCCCGGCTGCCGCCGTGATCTCCGCGGCGAGCGTCGACTCGTAGCCGCTGCGGCAGTAAAAGACCCACCCCTTGGTTACCATGGCTGGAGATTGTACAGGGGGTTGGTTCGAAAAATCGTTGCTCCGGGGGCGGGGGCGGCCGTTCAGGGTGTCGGTCGCCTGGA
>SKJZ01000044.1 GCA_007121755.1 Halorhodospira sp.
ACAAAAACACAAATGGGTTCAGAATACGGAAACATTCAGGTGGTCAAGCCTATGCAAACATAATGACTTTATCACCAAGTGGGGATTTTTCAGTGACAGGAAATAAAAACGTAATACAGGAAACCCCGACATATGGAAAACGATTAATGAACGCACTTGAAACCCCTGACAGTCGATTTGTGACCTATATGGAAATGATTCTTCCAGTAGGGACCCACACCATACCCATTGAACCAATGTTTGCGGAAACCATCAGTGAATTCTTTGTGGTTCCACATGTTCAGTTTGGTGGGGATGTGAAGTTATTAAGTAAAACTGACACATCATTCACCGTGGAAGTCACGGGTGATGAAACGGATGTGGTCATTGAAGTGAACGGAAGACGGGTTGGGTTTGAAGACCAATATATGGAACCCATAAGGGACCCCGACCAAGAAATATTGGTTCAGGGTATCACCAATATCAAAGTTACAGGAATAAAAGGAGGGGATGCGAATGAATAAACCAATCACGGTCCAAATCAGGGAAACAAAAGAAGCCTTAATTAAAGTATTAAATGACAGCAAAATGCATGTGGCACTTTTGAAACCTATTTTAGACGAATTGAAAGCGGAAGTGGACCGACAATATGCCATGACAGAAGAACAGGAAACCAAGGAATATAAGAAAGCACAACAGGGTGTGAAACAGGAAGTCAAAGAGAACCACGAAGTGGAACAGGATATTGTCATGGAAGAAGGTGAATAATCATGATTATTTTTATTGACCAAAATGGATATGTGCGGTCAAGGATTGTCAACAACCCACAGGGGTCAGACCCAACAATTAATCAGGGGATTGAAATTGACCCTGACAGCATCCCACCCCGACCCGAAACCAAACGGGGTGAAACGGTCCTTCTTCATTATGATGAAGGAACAGGGGCATTGACCTATCATGTAGTAGAAAGACCCCTGACAATTGATGAAAAAAGTGAAATCCTAGAAAAAGCCATACAAATCACCACACGGGAAATGATAAGACAGGACCAATTGACACAGGAAGAATTGGAGGAATTGGTCCATATTTACCCACCGTGGTCAGGGGACGGTGTTAATTATAAAATAGGGGATATTGTGAAATATGAAAAAGCCCTGTTTGAAGTTATCCAAGCCCACACCAGTCAGTCTGATTGGGACCCGATTGTAGCAACTTCTCTTTTCAAAAACAAAATGCCCGAAGGAATTATTCCTGAATGGCAACAACCCACAGGGGCACATGATGCCTATAATATCGGGGACAGGGTGACATTTGAAGGGTCCGTGTATGAATCACTGATTGATGGAAATACATGGTCCCCAACAGAACACCCGACAGGATGGAAATTAATTGACTAAGAAAAGGGGTGATGGGATTGGATATGAATAATATATCAATAGAATTTTGGTTGCAGTTGGGTGTGTATTTGGTCACAATTAGTGTATTTACAGGGTCCTTGATGAACCGAATCAAGGCCCTTGAAAAGAAACAGGAATCCCACAATGAATTCATGAAAAGGGTGGCAAAGTTGGAAACCTATGACCATACACGTTTATACAGAATCAAGAATATAGAATCATCTATCAAAAAGATTGAAATGACCATGGATGAAATTAAAAAACAAGGAAGGAGATATTAATATGTTTAAACTAAGAAAAGCCCGATGGAAAAATTATGCACTATGGGTTGCTATTGGTTCCTTGTTTGTAAAGATTTTGATTGATGCAGGGGTCCAAGTAGCACCCGAAGAAATCGAAGCCTATATTGAAATGATTTTGTTGGTGGCAGTATTAGCAGGGATTATAAATGACCCCAATGAGGGGAAAGGATTAAGTGATAATGATGACCATTAAGGTAAAGTTGGCATTAGGTGCAGGACATGGGATTAATACCCCAGGAAAACGGATTCCAAAAGCCCTAGACCCCAAAGAAACCCGAGAATGGACCTTGAACAATCGGGTGTGCAACTACATTGAAGAATTCCTGAAAGATTACATTGGGGTGTCTTTGATTAGATTGGATGACCGAACAGGAAGACGGGATGTGCCATTGAAGGAAAGAACCGACAAAGCTAATGCATGGGGTGCTGACATTCTACTTTCACAACACCATAACGCAGGGGCACGGTTGACCAATGCAGGAGGGGTCACAGTGTATGTTTTTAACGGGTCTTTATTACCCAAGACCCTAGAGTATCAAAAGAAACTTTATGACCAGTTAATCAAGCACACGGGATTGAAAGGGAACCGAGCATCCCCATTACAAAGAGCAAATTTTCACATGTTGCGGGAATCACGATGCAGTGCCATTTTACCTGAAAACGGGTTTATGGATTCCCGAGTGGATGCACCAATTATCCTAACAGATAGATTTGCCCGTCAAGTTGCACAGGCAAATGTGGAATTCCTAGTCAATGAATTTAAACTGGAACGGAAACAACCCCGATTCAACACCGATAGTGTGCAATTTGTGGGAACCGTCAAGGTCCCTGCTTTAAATGTCAGGGATGCAGGAACCGTGACAGGAACCAAGGTCATCAGGACCCTATCAAAAGGGGACCCCGTGGTTGTTTATGCGGTCCACAATGGTTGGTATATGAT
>SKJZ01000040.1 GCA_007121755.1 Halorhodospira sp.
CCGATGTACTCGTCGGTTATCAGCCCCTTCTCTTTGAGCAGTTCACCGATCGGTTTGCGCTGCCGTTCCACGGGAGTATCCATGGTCCGTCTCCTCCTGGTGTGCTTAAGGCGCTCCCTGGCCGGCGGTAGCGGCGGGGCGATGGATCAGGTACTGGGTCGCCGCGTCCGGTTCGCCGGTGATCTCCAGGCCGTGGCTGCGCTGGAAGCGCTCGATGGCGCGGGTGGTGGCCGGTCCGGCGATGCCGTCGATAGCCCCGGTGTAGAGTTGGAGTTCGGCCAACTGCAACTGTAATTTCCGGACCGGAGGGCCGCCGGTTCCGTGGATGTACGTCTCCACCCAGTGCTCGGCGCCAGGCCGCCACGCGACCAGCCAACCGGGGCCGCCGTCGGGGCGCTCCACCTCCACAGCCACCGTATCGCCGCCGGGAGGTTGGTGGGGCAGGACGGCGAGCCGATGGCCGCTCTCCCCGGCCAGGAAGCGGGAGAGGCGGTCGACGCTGCCCCGCTCGACAGCGCGCTGCAGGGGGGCGCGGTAGTCTTCCAGGCCGTGGGCGGCGGCAAATTCCGCCAGGGGGGGCGATTCGGCGTCCACGTTCGCGTCTCCTCCGGGCGGGATCGTCTCTCCGGCGGTGGTCGAAGCCGCCGCCGATCCGCCCTTGTCGGCCGGCGTCTGCTCCGCTCGGGGCGGTCCCCACGACCCCGGTATCTCGGTGGGGAGCCACGAGTCCACCGGGCCTTGGGGCGCCGCGATCAGAACCGCGGCAAGACTCCCGGCCACCGTGACGCCGATCGCCGCCGCCGCGGCGGGCAGCCGGCGAGGCGCTTGGGCCGCGCGGTGCCGCCGCGGTTCCAACTCCCGCGCGACCTCGCGCGCCAGTCGCCGTTCAAGCCGGTTGCCGCCGTCGGCGAAGAGCCCGTGTAGGCAGCGGTCCATAAAGATGTTGACCCGCCTGGGGACGCCGCCCGTGGCGCGGTGGATGGTGCGCAGCGCCCCGGGCGCGATCTCGATACTGCCCCCGTGGCCCGCGCGGTTGATCTTGTATTGAACGTACTGGGTCAGCTCTTTTTTGGAGAAGGGGGTCAATCCGGCGTGGATCACGATTCGGGAACGGAGTTGGCGCAGCTCGTTGGTGCCGAGCTTTTCCAGCAATTCCGGTTGGCCGACCAGGAGGATCTGCACCAGCTTCGCCTGACTGGTCTCCAAGTTCGAGACCATACGAATCAACTCCAGGCTTTCCGCGTCGAGGTTCTGGGCGTCGTCGATGACGATGACGCTGTTGCCCCCCTGCTCGTAGCGCTCCATCAGGAAAGCGTTCAATGCCGCCAGATTCTCTTCGGTGGTGGCGGCCGGCTCCAGGCCGAAGTCGCGGGCGATGACCCGGAGAAGCTCGGGGCCGCGCACCGAGGTATTGAAGAGCAGCGCCGTATCGACGTTCTGCGGCTCGAGCCGCTCCAAGACCAGACGGCTGAGGGTGGTTTTCCCCAGCCCCACTTCGCCGCTGAGGACGATGAAACCCTTGCGGGTGTGGATGGCGTGGAGGATCTCCGCCAGCAGTGTCTCGAGGCGGCGCGGTAGAAAGAAGTGAGTCGTGTCGGGGACGACGGGAAAGGGGTCCCGCTCGAGCCCGAAGAAGGCCAAGTGTGGTGAGGGGTTGCGGTTCATATGTTCAAACGGTCGGCCAGCGAGCGGACTCGGGAGTCTCGCGGGTGGCGGGACAGGAGGCGGTGGGCCCTCTGGCGGGCCTCGACAACCGATCCCAAGCGCGCCTCGACGATGGCGAGGTTGATCTGCGCCTCCAGATCGTCCTCCCGCCGCTCCAGGACGCCGCTTAACAGACGGTGTGCCTCTTCCAGGCGGTCTTCCTCGATGGCCCAGTACGCGCGCATCTTGGCCACAAAGGGGTCGTCGCTACCACGGATCTCGGCGAGCCGGTCCAATGCGGCCTCGGCGGCGTCGGATCGGCCGGAGCGCATCGCGTCGCGTGCCTTCGACGTCAGGCGGCCAACCTCGATGACGCGGCTGTGGTCGCTTCGTGCTTGAATCGTGGGCCGTGCGCGATCGGCCGGGACCGCTTCCGGAGCGTGTATCTCTTCAACGGCTTCGTCGATGGCGATATTGGCCGCGGACAGCAGCGTCGCATCGCCGTCGCCGGAGTCTTCCCCGGCGGGAGGTTCCTCGGCGCGTACCGGCAATTGAACAGCCAACTCGTCCATGGTCGGCGCTCCATCTCGGGTCGGCGCGCGCGGGCGGGAGGCGCCTGGAAGGCGGGGCGCGGCGCCGGCAAGCAGCAGGCGCTCGGTATCGTTGGTATCGGAATGGGGTGTCCCCGCCGAGGCGAGCTTGAGCGGTTCCTCCCGTTCTTTGTCTCCGTCGTCCCCGTCCACGATCGGCTGCGGCGCTGTCAGGGCCGGATCGCTCAGGGGGTCCGGTTCGCCGGTAAGCAACGGTGTCCAGTATGGCAGCGAGACCGCTGCTGCCAGGGCCAGTGCGCCGCTGGAGGCGCCAAGCAAGAGGGCCGCGCGTTGCGCGGTGGTGCGGGTGCGGTACCAGAGTGCCAGCCGCTGCCGCCGGTCGGCCGGTGCCGCGCCGGCCACCGCGGCGGGCGGCTCGC
>SKJZ01000224.1 GCA_007121755.1 Halorhodospira sp.
CGTACAGGGACGTATTCACAGCGTCCCCCGTATGGGAACCCCCTCCCCCCTCCCGGACAGCAACACGCCAATGTTGACTACTTAGTGCGCGATTGGGCGGAGCGCATGGGGCTCGCCCACCGCCTCAACGACCCCCCCTACCGCCTCAGCGGCGGCGAGAAGCAACGGCTCTGCCTCGCCGCGCTCTTGGTCCTGGAACCCCACCTGCTGCTGCTGGACGAGCCCACCGCCAACCTCGACCCCCGCACCACCGGCTGGCTGGTGGACTACCTACTCGACCGCGACGGGATGACCGCGGTGATCGTCACCCACAACTTGGCGCTGGCCGCCGAACTGGGCGACCGCGCCGTGATCCTCGGCGAGGACCGCCGCGTGCTCTTCGACGGCCCGCTGGAGGCCGCCCTGGCCGACACCGAACTGCTGTGGCGCGCCAATCTCGCCCACCGCCACCGCAGCCGGCGCGACGGGAAGGAGCGGCCGATCCACGTCCACGGCCAGTGGGATTGATCCGATTGCGACAAATCAACAGTCACGATAACATCACGCAATGAAATGGGATTCCTTGCTGGCCCTGGTGGGTGACGAGCCGGTCTTCTCCACGGGGTTGCTCTTGTCGGGGGGTGCATCGGAGCGCGGCGTGCGTCTCCAGTTGTCGCGCTGGGTCAAGACGGGCCGCCTCCACCAACTGCGACGCGGGCTTTACGCCCTGGCCCCGCCATGGCGCAAGGTGGAGCCGCATCCGTTCCTGGTCGCCAACCGCATCCGGCAGGGCAGCTACGTGAGTCTACAGTCGGCGCTGGCGTGGCACGGCGCCATTCCCGAGCACGTACCCGTGGTGACCTCCGTGGGAGCCGGCCGGCCGGAGCGGTATGAGACACCCGTCGGGATCTATCAGTTTCACCACCTGGCGCCGGATCTGCGCTTCGGTTATCTGCGAATCGAGGTCGCGTCCCGGCAGTTCGCCTTTGTCGCCTCGGCGGGCAAGGCCCTGCTCGACCTGATCCACCTCACCCCCGGCGCCGACTCTTCGGACTATCTGCACGAATTGCGCTTGCAGAATCCGGCGGTCTTCGACAACCCACCGCTGGAATCACTGGCCGAGCGGAGCGGCAAACCCAAGCTGATGCGGGCGGCGAAACGGGCCGGTGCGCTGCTGGCCGAAGAAGAGGGCGAACCACTGTGAAGGAACACTTACGACAGATCGTCGAGGATGCCGACACCCCGCAAATGCGCACTTGCATCGCCCGAGAGTACTTGCAAGCCAGGGTGCTCGAATCCTTGCAGGAGAGCGGCGCCTTTGCCCGCTGGGCATTCGTCGGCGGTACCGCGTTACGCTTTCTCTATGCAATACCTCGTTTCTCCGAGGATCTCGACTTCTCTTTGCTCCATCGTGGAGCGGAAAGCGGTTTTCACCGGTCGCTGACCGAGACCCGGCACGCCCTGGCCCGGGAGGGGTATCGGATTGAGATCCGCGTCAAGGAGCAACACGCCGTGTCCTCGGCTTGGATCCGGTTTCCGGGGCTGCCGCACGAACTCGGCCTATCGCCCCACTCCTCTCAAACCTTGTCGATCAAGACCGAACTGGATACCAACCCGCCGGAAGGCGCCGGTATCGAGACATCCATTGTCAGGCGCCACGTCACCCTACACCTCTGCCACTACGATCGCCCCTCTCTCTTTGCGGGGAAGTTGCACGCCGTGCTGATGCGCAAGTGGGCCAAGGGGCGCGATCTGTTCGACTTGGCTTGGTACTTGGCCGACCCCCTTTGGCCGGCACCCAATTTGGTTTTGCTCAACGCCGCATTGATCCAGACTGGATGGAGCGCCCCGCCGCTGACGACGACGGACTGGCGCGAGGCGGTCCGGGAGCGCCTGGATACGGTGGACTGGGAACGGGCGCGGGCGGATATCCGGCCATTCCTTGCCCGGGAGCGAGACCTCGACTTGGTCTCCAAGGCTGCGCTCCTCCGACTGTTGGCCCGACGGTGACCCACCCGGTCCCACACGCGCCCCTAGCCAATCAGCCGGTACTCTTCCGGCAACATGGCCGGTATGGAACCCTCACATTCAGGTCCACCAGGATCATCCGCCGTGCTTCTCCATCATGTGCCGGCGGTAGGCCTCTTCAGCGTCTACATCCCGGGGAACCAAGCCGGTGATGGTCTCCAATGCGGCCGAAGGCGTTGCTTGCTCCAGGGCGCGCATCCGCCGCAGGTAGCGGTCAATCACCTCGGTCACGCTCAACCCGTGCGTCTTCGCATACGCCTTTACGAAGTCCACGTCACGCGTCGGCAGACGGATGGTGAGTTTGGTCGACGGAGATCCCATCGCGCCTTCTCCACCTGATACGGCATCAACCTGCAAAGTGTACGGCATACCGTAAACCTGTCCAACTCATTGAAGTCACATCAGCCCCCGCTCCGCCAGCGAGACCGCCAGCCCGTCCCCCACCACGAAGTGGTCCAGCAAGCGCACGTCGACCAGGCGCAGCGCCTCCCGCAGTTGGCGGGTCAGCGCCTCGTCGGCGGGGCTCGGTTCGGTGACGCCGGAGGGGTGGTTGTGGGCGAGGATCACGGCCGCCGCATTGAGGGCCAAAGCCC
>SKJZ01000171.1 GCA_007121755.1 Halorhodospira sp.
ACCGGCCCCGGCGCCTGTCCCAGCATCGCTTTCGCGGTCGAGCCGAGGCGCAGGCCGCGGGCGCGGGCGTAGCCAACCTTGCCAAGGATTAGCAGATCTCCGGGACGGGTCTCGAGCAAGGTTTCCCGGACCACGCCGCCCCGGCTGACGCGGAAGGTCCAGCGTACCGCCCGGCCACCGGCGGCCCGCGTCAGCGCCGCGCGGATCGCCTCGGCGCGGGCGCGCAGGCGCTCCTCCAATCCGCTCCGCTCCATCGGGCGGATGGCGCCCGAGAGGCCGACCTCCCGCGCCCACGGGTAGGCGGCGGAGCGCAACAGCGCCTCCTCTTCGACGAAGAGCGCGACCAGCTCCGCTTGGCGGCGGGCGGCCAACTCCATCGCCGCCTCCAGCGCACCGAGGCTGCTCCGCGAGGCGTCGAGCAGGACGACGATACGCTCCAACACGGGCGGCGGTCCGGTGGGCGCGAGACCGTCTTTCTCACTCATCGCCGTCACCCTTTGCGCGGGCGGCGTCGCCGTCCTCTTTGCCGTCGTGGCGGCGGGCGGCGGCGAAGCGCTCCAGCCGGTCGGTGACCAGGCGGTTCAGCGTGCCCTCCGGCCATTCCCCGTCCGCCCCCCGTTCGCCGGCCGGCAGCCCGGTCAGCAGCTCCAGCGCGTCGTCGATGCGGGTCAGCGGGTAGATGTGAAAGAGGCCGTGCTCGACCGCGTCGCGGACCTCTTGGCGGAGCATCAAATGGGGCACGTTGCTGGCCGGCAGGGCGACGCCGTGGCTGCCGTCGAGTCCGGCGTCGTTGCAGACTTCAAAGAAGCCCTCGATCTTTTCGTTGACGCCGCCCACCGCCTGGACCTCGCCGTGCTGATTGATCGAGCCGGTGATCGCAATCGCGTGGTCGATCGGCGTCCCGGTAATGGCGGAGATCAGGGCGCAGAGTTCAGCCACCGAGGCGCTGTCGCCGTCGACCCGGCCGTACGACTGCTCGAAGGCGAGGCTCGCCGACAGCGAGAGTTCGCTGTCGGGCGCGTAGCGGCTGGCGAGAAAGCGCGACAGGATCATCACGCCCTTGGAGTGGATGTTGCCGCCGAGCTTGGCCTCGCGCTCGATGTCGACGAACTGGCCCCGGCCGGGGCGGGCGGTGGCGGTGATCCGGGTCGGGCGGCCGAAGGCGTGGTCGCCGAGTTGGAGTACCGACAGGCCGTTGACCGAACCGGCATGGCGGCCGCTGGTATGGATGACCACCGTGCCGCGGCGGATCATCTCCAGCGTCCGGTCGCGCAGCCGGGAGGCCCGCCGCTCCTGCGCGGCCAACGCCCGCTCGACGTGCTCGCGCGTGACGGCCGCGGCCCCGTCCTCGGCGGCGTGGTGGTCGGCCTCGTGGAGCAGATCGCCCAACGGGCGGCTGCGGGCCGCCAGCCGCTCGCTGTCGTCGGCCATCCGGCTGCCGTGCTCGACGAGCCGCGCCACGGCGGTCCGGTGGAACGGACGCAACTGTTCCCGCTGCGCGATCGTGGCGATCAGGCGTGCGTAGAGCCCCTGATTTTCGCCGTCCCACGCCAGATCGTCCTCGAGATCAGCCTCCACCTTAAAGAGTTGGCTGAACTCCGGGTCGTAGGCCGAGAGCAGATAGTAGAGCATGCGGTCGCCGAGAAGGACGACCTTGACCTCCAGCGGCACCGGCTCCGGCTCCGGGCTCACCGTGCTCCAGAAGCCGTAGAGCTTCTCCAGCGACTCCAGCCGCAGTTCGCCGGCGAAGAGGGTTCGCTTTAGGGTCTCCCAGGCGAAGGGCTGGAGCAGCACCTTATGCGCCTCCAGGATCAGATAGCCGCCGTTGGCCCGGTGGAGCGCGCCGGGGCGGATCAGGCTGAAGTCGGTAATCAGCGCCCCCTGGTGGACCCAGTGCTCAATGCGCCCGGCGAGCTTCTGGTGGGTCGGCATGTCCTCGTAGACGATCGGCGCCCCGCTCTCCGGCCGGTGGTGGACGAGCAGATTGGCGGTATAGCGGTTCAGCAACTGCTGCATCTGCTCCTGTTCACCGGAGCGGAAGACGTCGACGTTCTCGACCAGGTCGTCCCGCAGCGCCTTCAGGTGCGCGGCGGCGGCCGGTATCTCGCCGTAGCGCTGGTGCAGCTCCTGGATGTGCTGGCCGACCGCCAACAGCGTCATCTCCTCGTTCAGTTGCCGGACCTGGTCGTGGACCTCTTTGCGCCACTTGGGGATCTGCTGCACCACCTGCTGGAGGCGGTGTTGCAAGTGCTCGATCGCTTCGTGGACGCGGTCGCGCTCCTCCTCGGGGAGCTTTTGGAACTGTTCCGGCTCGATGACCTCGTCGTCCTTCTTCGGAGCGAAGGTGAAGCCGGACGGCGTCGAGATCAGGGCGATGTCGTGCTTCTCGGCTTCTTCGTGGACCTCTTCGAAGGCCTCGCGCTGGCGGCGGTTGAGCTGCTGCTGCAACTCCTGCAGGCGGCTCTGGTACTCGTCGCTCTCGAAAGTCGACGGGATGGTGGTGCGCAACTCGTCGACCAGCCGCTGCAGATCCTGGCGCCACCGCTCGCCCTGGCCGGCGGGCAGCCGGCAGAGCAGCGGCTG
>SKJZ01000267.1 GCA_007121755.1 Halorhodospira sp.
GACGCCAAGTCGTTGGCGTGCCATCCGGCGACGACGACGCACCGGCAGTTGAACCCGGAGGAGTTGGCCAGCGCTGGGGTGTCGGAGGATATGGTGCGGTTGTCGATCGGCATCGAGCACGTGGACGACATCATTGCCGACGTTGAGCAGGCGCTGGAGGCGGCGAAGGGGTAGTTAAGGAGGGATCGTCCCGGACAGGCCCGAATCGGTTTTATGTATGAGCCACCCGGCGATCGCGGGCCCAGGCGAGGATGTCGTGGAGGGCGGCCGACCGCACCGGCTTGGTCAGGTAGGCGTCACAGCCGGCCTCGAGGCAGCTCTGTTGGATTCTCTCCACCGCGTGGGCGGAGAGCGCGACGATAGGGACTCGGGGCCGGCCCCGTTCCGACTCCATGCGGCGGATCTCCCGCGTCGCTTCATCGCCGGTCATGCCGGGCATCTGGACATCCATGAGGATCAGGTCGTAGGTGTGGCGCGCCGCTGTCTGGGCGGCCACCTGGCCGTTATCCACCGTCTCCACCCGGCAGCCGGCCTGTTCCAGCATGGTCCGGATCAGCAGGGTGTTAACCGGTTCATCTTCAGCTACGAGTACCGAGAGGTCTTTGCCGGGCGGGGCATCGGCGGCTGTCGCGGCGGCGGCCTCCGCGGGCAGCGTCTCAAAGGGGCGCGGAGCGGCCCTTTCCGCCTCCGGTGACGCCAGGTCCGCCTCCGGTAGGGCGGCGGTAAAGTAGAAGGTGGTCGACTCTTCCGGCGTGCTCTCGACCCACACCTCGCCCTCCATGAGGCGGGCGAATTCGCGGCAGATCTTAAGGCCCAGTCCGCTGCCGCCATACATCTCCGCAACGCCGGTCCCCTGGCTGAAGGCGCTGAAGATCGCCTCTTGCTCTTCAATGGGAATGCCGATGCCGGTGTCTTCGACCGCGAAGGTGATGCGTTCACCGACGTCACGCTTCACATGGACGCGGATGCCGCCCTTTTTAGTGAACTTCAGGGCGTTTCCAATCAAGTTGCCGATCACTTGCCACAGCCGCGACGGGTCGCCCAATACTCGCGACGGTACGTCGGTATCCCATATTAGGTCCAGATCGAGACCCTTCTCTTCCGCCTGGAGGCGCAATAGGTCGATCTGATCGTGGAGCAGGCGCTGCAGGTCGAACGGCCGGCACTGCAGAGTCGCCCCGCCCGCTTCGATGCGGGAGAGATCCAGCAGTGTGTCGATCAGTGCGATGAGGTTGCCGCCGGCGGTGCGCGACAGCTCCAGATACCGCTGCTGCCTCTCGTCGAGCGGCGCGTCCTTGAGCAGCTCCATAAAGCCGATGATGGCGTTCAGCGGGGTGCGCAGGTCGTGGCTCACGGTGGCCAGGAATTCGCTTTTGATGCGGCTGGTCTCTTCGGCCTGGCGGCGCGCCAAGCGCTGTGAGGCGAGGGCCGAGGTGTTTCTCCGGACCGCGGCGAGGCTCGCCAGGGCGAGTATGCCTCCCGCCAAGGTGAATACCCCGTAGGCCGCAAGGAGCATGCTCGCCCGGCGGACCCGCTGATCGACGCGGCCCGCGGTCATCTCCGAAACCACCTCCGAGACCGCAAGGACGCTGTTGATGCCGTGGGTGGCGCTGTCGTACCACTCGCGTTCGTTCATCGGGTAGTCGCCGGTGGCGGCCGCGGCGAGCATGGCGTTGGCGGACGGGAACGAGTGGTCTCGCAATTGCTGTTGCATCTCCTCCATGGTTTGGATGAGGCGTTCGTCCTGCTTGCCGGGGAGGCGCATCAGCGTGTGCAGTTCGTCCATGCTTTGCCGGACTGCCAAGCGGTTGGCGTAGATCTGCTCCAGCAGGAAATCCGGGATTGGCTCTCTGGCTCCGGCGTAGTAGGAGAGGATCCCTCGGACCTGCCCGGCGTTCTCGCTGATCTGCCAGACGAGGCGTTTTACATTGAGGTTGAGGTGGGCGATGTCCGGAGGGATCTCCATGGAGATCAGGATCTGATCGCGGAGCGCGGCGTTGGCCGCGATCAGGTCGGTCACCGTGGCGAGCCACTCCTCCGCGCCCAGCGGAGCGGCGGCGCCGAGGATGGTCCGCTCGGCGTGCCGGCGGGCGGTGCCGAGCCACTGCCAAGCGGTTTGGGCGCGCTCCGTATAGGCTTCCAGAAGCGCCGGTGAGTCCGGCTCGGCGTTCAGCGTCTCAATGAGGTCGAGGGCGTTCCGGAAGTGGGCGTCCCCCCGGTCGCGCAGCGAGGTCAATTCGTCGTGGATCGTGGCGCCCGCGTCTCCCCGCAGGGCGGCGGCGGTCAGCCCCCGCTCCCGGGCCTGGAAGGCGGCGGCGTTAAGCAGGTGGTCGACGGCGGCGTTCGCCCGATGAAGACGGTCCGCGGCGGTGTAGGTGGTGGACGCCTGCCAAGTTAGTACCGCCCCCACGGCCAGGATGACCGTGGCCGCGACGGCCACGGAGACATTGATCAGGTTGCGCATGAAGAAGCCGTCGGGAGGCGCGCCGCCGGGTTGTTCTGATGGTTTGGTTCCGGTCATTGGTCTACGGGGGGTCGGGGAGTACGGGCGCCACCC
>SKJZ01000025.1 GCA_007121755.1 Halorhodospira sp.
CTGATGGAGGGGCTCAGCTACCACAGCCGTGTTCCGTTGGGAAACATCGAGTTGGAGCCGGGCGTCCAAGTCGTCGATGTCGGCTGCGGCTGGGGCGATACCGCCTTGGCTTTGGCGAAGAAGACCGGCCCGGAGGGTCGTGTTGTCGGCATCGACTGTGTCGATGAGTTTGTCCGACAGGCGCGGGAGAGCGCCGCAACGGCCGGTATCACGAATGTGGAGTTTGTCACCGGCGATGTGGAGCGTTACCCGTTCGATACGCCGTTCGACTGGTGTTTCTCGCGGTTCGGCATGATGTTCTTCGAGAACCCGGTGGCGGCGATGCGCAATATCCGCTCGGCTCTGCGGCCCGGCGGCGATCTGATGTTCATCGTCTGGCGTGGTGTCGAGGACAACCCGTGGCTCGGCATGGGCAAGGAGGTCGTGCTGCGGTATCTGCCGGAGCCGGGCGAGGATGCGCGGACCTGCGGGCCGGGCCCGTTTTCAATGTCGAACCCGGATGTGGTCCGCAAGCAGCTTGAGATCGCGGGGTTTACCGATATCGGGTTCGAGCGCATCGACGGGCCGGTGACCGTGGGCGATTCGCTGGAGGATGCCATCGCCTTCCAACTCGCTATCGGGCCGGCGGGTGAGGTCGTCCGCGAGGCCGGCGAGGAAGCGGAGCACAAGCGCGGCGAGATCGAGAAGGCGTTGAGCGAGGCGCTGCGGCCGTACCAAGAGGACGGCGGCTCCATCGTGATGCCTTCCAGCTCCTGGTGCGTGACGGCGCGGGCGCCGCGGTAAGGGCGCGATGCGGCTGTGGGATGTTCATCCGGGCTATCTGAACCGGCAGAGTTTGCTCGGTGAGCATCGGGAGTTGCACGGCTTGGTGGCGGTGGTCGTGGGCATGAAGAAGGGCTACGCCCGGCACCCCGAGACCCTGCGTTGGGCCGGGTACGGGTGGGCCCTCCGGCAGCGGCACCGCCTCCTGGTCTGCGAGATGGCGTTGCGGGGGTACGCGCACCGCTCGCCGGTGGTAACGCGCTCAGCCAAGGGCGCGTGGCCGCCGGTCTACGTCGATCCGCCCGGGGAGCAGTACCGGTTGCTGCGCGGGAAGTACGTGGACAGGGAGGGCGGCCGTATTCCCCTGCCGGAGTCGGCTCATCAGCTGTGGAGCCACCACAAGTACTCGGTGCTGGCACGCGGCACCGCCCTTTACCGGGAGATCGGCCGCGAGGTGGCGGCAAGCCCTCCGGCGGAGGGCGGGGACTTTTCGGCTCTGGCGCTGCGGTTGACGGAGTTGCTGCGGACGCCGCCCACCGAGGGCGGGATTCGTAATGCCGCTCAACATATGTGGGGGTATCTGCCGGAGGGCGCGGGGCGGGCCGGGACGGATCCCGGCGCTTGGCCGCTGCGCCGCTTGCTGCGGGAGACCCAGCGCCGGGCTGTGGCGGCGAGGCCGCCCTATCTAATCCGGTCCACGGCTCTTAGCGAATTGATGGCTTGGTTGTAGTAGCCCGTCACTCGTCCGGCTCGTACCCCAGGTTCGGTCCAAGCCACCGCTCCGTCTCCCGCCGCGACATGCCCTTGCGCCGGGCGTAGTCCTCCACCTGGTCGCGGAAGATTTTGCCGACGCCGAGGTAGCGCGCCTCGGGGTGGGCGATGTACCAGCCGGAGACCGCGGCGGTGGGGACCATGGCCTTGCTCTCGGTGAGCCGCAGGCCGATGTTCTCTTCCGCCCGGAGCAGGTCCCAGAGCAGATCCTTCTCGGTGTGGTCGGGGCAGGCCGGGTAGCCGGGCGCCGGGCGGATGCCCTGGTAGCGTTCCTTGATCAGGTCTTCATTGCTCAGTTTCTCGTCCGGCGCGTAGCCCCAGAACTCCTTGCGCACCCGCTCGTGGAGCCGTTCGGCGAAGGCCTCGGCGAGGCGGTCGGCGAGGACCTTGAGCAGGATGGCGTTGTAGTCGTCGCCGGCGGCCTCGAACTCGCGCAGCTTGTCGTCGATGCCGGCGCCGGCGGTACAGGCGAAGGCGCCGATCCAGTCGGCGGCGCCGCTCTCCTTCGGGGCGATGAAGTCGGCCAAGGACTGTTGCGGTTTGTCGTCCGGCTTCTCCGTCTGCTGGCGCAGGTGGTGGAGGGTGGTGAGAACCTCGCTGCGCTCGTCGCCGGTGTAGAGATCGATGTCGTCATCGCGGCCGTGGGCCGGGAAGAAGCCGATGACGGCGCGGGCGGTGAGCCACTTCTCATCGATGATCCGGCGCAGCATGGCCTGGGCGTCGTCGAAGAGCTTGCGCGCCTCCTCGCCCTGGGCCTTGTCGTCGAGGATCTTCGGGTACGCCCCCTTCATTTGCCACGCCTGGAAGAACGGCGTCCAGTCGATGTAGTCGATGAGTTCTTCCAGCGGGTAGTCGTCGAGCACCCGGACGCCGGGCTGCTCCGGGCGGTGGGGCCGGTAGGCCGACCAGTCGATGGGGGTGCGGCGGGCGCGGGCCTCGTCGAGGGTCACCCAGCGGACCTTCTGCTGGCGCGCCGCGTGTTGCTCGCGCACCTGCTCGTACTCGGCGGCGATCTCGTCCC
>SKJZ01000210.1 GCA_007121755.1 Halorhodospira sp.
TGCGGCGGCCGGGGTACGGTGAAGACGGCCGAGACGGTGGTCTACGAGATTTTCCGGGAGATCTTGCGCGAAGTGCGGCAATTCGAGGCGGAACGATTGATGGTTCTCGCCGCGCCCACCGTGATCGAGCGGCTGCTGGATGAGGAGTCGGCCGGCCTGGCCCAGCTCGAGTCGTTTATCGAACGGCCTATCGAACTGCGAGTGGAATCGGCATACAGTCAGGATCAGTTCGACGTTATTCCGGTCTGAAAAGGGATTCGTACCGATACGTCCGAGTGGTATTGATACCGTGGGTTCAGCGCTCCTCCGCCGCCTCTGGAATGCGGCCGCCGCTCTGGCTCTGTTGCTGCTGTTGGCAGTGGCGGTGCTGGCTATGGCCGTGCGCATCGCCGGGTGGATGGAGTGGGATGTCGCCTCACCGGTGGAGCGCATACTCGCGGAACGGCTCGAGACGCCGGTGGTGCTCGACTCGGCTGAACTGCGCTGGCGCGGCCTCTATCCTGAATTACGGCTCACGGGCTTGCGCCTAGGCGGCAACGGCGAGGAGGGAGTTTATGCCGATCGCCTAGCGGTGATGCCGGCGTGGCGGCGGACCCTGCGGGCCGGTGAATTGCGCTGGTACAGCTTGGATACGACCGGTCTGCGCATGACCTTGCGGGAGGGTCCGCAGGGATGGGGCGTGGCCGGCCTCGACGCCCCCCGCACGTTGGAGACTCGGCCCGATGCGCTGCTCCCGACGCACGGCAGGGTTCGGTCCGCTGCGATTCGCCTGCTCCCCAAGGCGGGGCCGCCGCTCCAATTTCAGTCGCTCGACGTGCGCTTGGCGCGGCGCGTCGGGGGTTACCGGTTGGGTGTGGCCGCCACGGGGCTGCCGGACGCTTTCCGGGATCGCTCCGCCACACTTTACGGCGTGGCGCGGTGGGCCACGGGGGGAATGGAAGACGCGGAACTCTTCCTCTCCTTGCCGGAGTTCGACGTGGAGGCGTTGAGCGCCTACGGGGTACCGACGCCGGTTACCGGGTGGCTCGGCGGTTCGGTGTGGCTGACGCTTGGCGGCGGCGTGCCCATCGAGGCTCTGATCGACGGGCGCGCCGCGGCGCTGGCCGGTCCGTCTCAAGACGTGGTGGCGGAGTCTGCGTCGGGCTTGGTCCGTTGGGTAGGGACGCCCGGCCATTGGCGGGCGGATCTGGATGCCGTGCGGCTCCGTCGGCCGGGCGAGGAGCATGAGTTCGGCCGGGCCGTCGTCCGGTCGGTGCCTGAAAAGATGGGCCGGCGCGTGGCGGTCACCACTGAGTGGCTGCCGCTGGAACCCCTGGCCGCTACCGCGGCCGCGGTAGTCGGCCCCGGAGGGGTGGCGGACCGGTTGAAGCCTTTGCGCCCGCGCGGGGAGTTCCGGGCGCAGGGGTTGTCGCTGTCGTTGGATCGGGAGCACCGTCCGTACGCCGTCTTCGGCGGCGCGCAGTTTCGTGAGGTTGCGGTGGAGCCGGTGGATCGTTGGCCTGGGTTCCACGGTGCCGGTGGCGATTTGCGCTTCCACGGGCGGCGTCTGACCGGCTCGGTCGCGCTGGAGGAGACCGACCTCCGCATGCCGTGGCTCTTCCGCGAGCCTCTACCGGCGATTACCGCGTCCGGGGAGATTTACGGTGCCATCGATGACGAGGGCGGTTGGGGGTTGGTCGGTAGGGATTTCGCCGTGCGCAATCCCGACAGCGCCGGCGGCGGCCGCTGGTTCCTTCAAGGGGGGCCGTCGGCGGGCGTCGACCACCTCTTTATCAGCGCCCACCTGGCCGGCGGCGAGGCGGCGCAAGTTCCGCGCTACTTGCCCGCCGGCGTCATGCCGCCACCCACGGTGGCGTGGCTCGACCGCGCCCTGGTGGAGGGGAGAGTCGAACGGGCCGATCTGCTCATTATGGGCGACCCCGCTGCCTTCCCGTTCGAAGACGGCGGGGGGGTGTTCGATGTCCGGGGCCGGGTGCGGGAGGGGGTGTTGGCGTTTCATCCCGATTGGCCGCCCTTGGAGGAGGTGAGCGTCGAGCTGGGGTTCCGCAACCTGTCGATGGAGATCACGGAAGGGCGGGGCCGGATTGCCGGCAACCCATTGGAGGATGTCGAAGTCCGGATCGGCGATTTTCGTGAGCCGGTGTTGGAGGTGCGGGGCCGTTCAGACAGCGATGCGGCCGACGCGTTGGCATTATTGAAAGGCTCTCCACTGGGAAGGGGGTGGATCGGCGAGCCCATCCCATTGGATATGGGCGGCCCCCTCGGCCTCGATCTGCAGTTCGGCCTACCGTTGAGGGAGCCCGCCCCCGAGGATCTTATCGTGGATGGCCGGGTTCGCCTCGACGGAGTATGGTTCGAGCTGGCGCCGTGGGTCAACGCTGAGAAGCTCAGTGGCGACCTCTCCTTCGACCAGCGGGGGATTGCCGGGGAGGAGATCGCCGGCTATGTAGGGGGGAGGCCGGCGCACTTCTCCGCGCGGACGGCGAAGATCGGCAGCCGGGACTGCATTGAAGTCGACGCTACGCTGTCGGGTACTCCGGCCA
>SKJZ01000212.1 GCA_007121755.1 Halorhodospira sp.
ACCAACATGGCCGGCCGCGGCACCGACATCGTCCTCGGCGGTAACCTGGACGCGGAGATCGCCGCTCTGGGCGAGGACGCCGGCGAGGCCACGGTGGAGCGCCTCAAGGCCGAGTGGCAGAAGCGGCACGATGCGGTGGTGGCCGCCGGCGGCCTGCACGTCGTCGGTACCGAGCGCCACGAGTCGCGCCGTATCGACAACCAGCTCCGCGGCCGGTCGGGCCGTCAGGGCGACCCCGGCTCGTCGCGCTTCTACCTCTCCATGGAGGACTCCCTGCTGCGGATCTTCGCCTCGGAGCGGGTCTCCGGGATGATGCAGAAGATGGGTATGCAGGACGGGGAGGCGATCGAGAGCGGCCTGGTCTCCCGTGTCATTGAGAACGCCCAGCGCAAGGTCGAGGCGCACAACTTCGACATGCGCAAGCACCTGCTGGAGTTCGACGACGTCGCCAACGACCAGCGCAAGGTCGTCTACCAACAGCGTAACGAGCTGCTGGACGCCGACGATGTCTCGGAGACGGCCGACGCCATTCGCCAGGACGTGTTGGAGAAGGTGATCTCCGAGCACGTGGCTCCCGGCTCGATCGACGAACAGTGGGACATTGCCGGGCTGGAGAGCGTCCTGGAGCAGGAGTTCGGCCATAAGCTGCCGCTGCAACAGTGGCTCGACGAGGACGACAGCCTCCACGAGGAGGGCTTGCGCGAACGCATTCACGAGGAGTTTGAGCGCGCCTACCGGGAGAAGGAGCAGCAGGCCGGCACGCAGGTGTTGCGCGACTTCGAGAAGGCGGTCCTGCTGCAGGTGTTGGACAAGCACTGGAAGGAGCACCTGGCGGCGATGGACTACCTGCGCCAGGGCGTCCATCTGCGCGGCTACGCGCAGCGCAATCCGAAACAGGAGTTCAAGAAAGACGCCTTCGCGATGTTTCAGGAGATGCTGGAGGGCTTGAAGCGTGAAGTCGTCGGCATCCTCTGCCGGGTGCGGGTGCGCGCCGAGGAGGATGTGGAGGCGGTGAACGAGCAGCGCCGCCAGGACGCCGAGCGCATGCAGTATCGCCACGCCGCCGCCGGGGCGATGGCCGCCGCGGCCGGAGGCGGACAGGCCGCCGGCGGACAGCCCGCCGGTGCGGCCTCCGGGGGGCGGAATTCCGGCGGTGGTGCTTCCTCGGCCGCGAAGCCGGTTGAGCCGGTGACCCGCGAGGCGCCGAAGGTGGGTCGTAACGAGCCGTGTCCTTGCGGCTCCGGGAAGAAGTACAAGCGGTGCTGCGGCAAGCTGTGAACCCGGTCGGCGGCTTCAGGCTCGGCACGGTCCGCGCTGGCATCCGCTATCCGGACCGCCGCGATCTGGTGGTCATGGAGTTGGCGCCGGGCGGAACGGCGGCGGCGGTGTTTACGCGCAACCGCTTCCGCGCCGCGCCGGTGGTCGTGGCCGAGCGCCACTTGGCCTTGCAGACGCCCCGTTATCTGCTGGTGAACACCGGGTACGCCAACGCCGGCACCGGACCGCGTGGCGAGACCGACGCCGAGGCGTGCTGCCGGGCGCTGGCCGGAGCCGCCGGCTGCGCCGTGGAAGAGGTGTTGCCGTTCTCGACCGGTGTGATCGGCGAGCCGCTGCCGGTCGAGCGCATTCGCGCCGCTCTGCCGGCGGCGGTGGCGGCGCTTTCGGAAGACGGTTGGCACGCGGCGGCCGAGGGCATTCAGACTACTGACACTCGGATCAAGCTCGCCGGCCGGCGGTTCGATCCAGGGGGTGGCGGGGCCTGTGTGGTGACCGGCATGGCCAAGGGCGCCGGGATGATCCGTCCGGACATGGCGACCATGCTCGCCTTTGTCGCCACCGATGCCCGCGTCTCCGCGGAGGTTCTGGATCGGATCCTGCGTACCGCCGTGGATCGCTCCTTCAACCGGGTCACCGTCGACGGCGACACCTCCACCAACGACGCCTGTCTGCTGGCGGCCACGGGTGCCGGGCCGCAAGTGGCGGATGCTGCAGCCGTCGAACGCCTGCAGGAGGCGGTCGACGCCGTCTGTGTCGATCTCGCCCGCGCCATCGCGGCGGACGGCGAAGGCGCCACCCGGTTGGTCGACGTAGTGGTGACCGGCGCGCGGGAGACCGCCGAGGCGGAGCGGACCGCGTTCACCGTGGCGGAGTCGCCGCTGGTCAAGACCGCCCTGGCGGCGGCCGATCCTAACTGGGGCCGCATCCTGGCCGCCGTCGGCCGGGCCGGGATCGACGACCTCGATGTCGCCGGCGTTACCATCGCCTTGGACGATCTGGTGATCGCCGAGGGCGGCGCGCGGGCGGACGGCTACGACGAGGCCGCCGCGGCGCGGCGGCTCGACCGCGACGAGGTGGTGATCCGGATCGATTTGGGCCGGGGCAGTGCCGAGGCCACGGTTTGGACCTGCGACCTGACGGCGGAGTACGTGCGGATCAATGCGGAGTACCGGACCTGATGGGAGAAGTGGGAGGAGTAGCCGTCCGGGGGCGGGGGCGCCTGTTCAGGGACGCCGTGAATCCGTCCTTGGAG
>SKJZ01000273.1 GCA_007121755.1 Halorhodospira sp.
CTGAGCGGCGAAGAGCGCGCGGCGGTGGCCGACCTGGAGGAGGCGTAGCCCCCGCCATGGCGAGGAGTACCCCGATCAAGCTACTGATCGTCGACGACTCGGCGTTGATGCGCCGCAAGCTGCGAGAGATATTCCAGCGCACCGGCGATTTTGAAGTGCGCGCCGCGCGCAACGGCGCCGACGCGCTCGAACAGATCCCGGAATTCGGCCCCGACGTAATCAGCCTCGACATCCACATGCCGGCAATGGACGGGCTCACCTGCCTCAGCCATATCATGGCCGACCGGCCGACACCGGTGGTCATGGTCTCCTCGCTCACCGAGGAGGGTGCGCTGGCCACCCTGGAGGCCCTGGAACTGGGGGCGGTCGACTACCTGCCGAAACCCGGCGGCACGGTCTCTCTCAATATGGAGGACATCGCCGGCCAGTTGGTGGCCAAAGTACGGGCGGCGGCCCGCGCCCGGATACGCCACAGGAACGGCGGTGGGCCGGCGGCTCCGGAGCCGGACGGCGCGGCGGCGGCCGATACGCCGTCCGCTCCGCCAGCCATGGAGGGCGCCCTTCTGGTGGGCGTCTCCACCGGAGGGCCGAAGACACTGGAGATGATCCTGCCGCATCTGCCAGCCGGCTTTCCACTCCCGGTACTGGTCGCCCAGCACATGCCGGCCAGCTTCACCCGGGTCTTCGCCGCGCGGATGGATCAGCGGTGCGCGCTGCCGGTCCGGGAGGTCACCGGTCCGGCGGTGATCGAACCGGGCCGTATCTACCTCGCCAAAGGCGACGCCGACCTGGTGCTGCGGCGCCGGCCCAAGGGCATCTCCGCACTGCCGGTGCCCGCCGATCCGCAGACCGCCTGGCACCCGTCGGTCGACCGTTTGGTCGATTCGGCGCTCGACGTCTTTCCCGGACGGCAGTTGGTCGGTGTGCTGCTCACCGGTATGGGGGACGACGGCGCCGCCGCGATGGCACGAATTCACTCCAGCGGGGGCCGCACCATCGCCGAGTCGGAAGAGAGCTCCATCGTCTTCGGCATGCCGCGCGAGCTGATCCAGCGCGACGGCGCCGGGGCCGTGCTGCCCGCGCACCGCATCGCCGGCCGGCTGCGCGACTGGGCGGGATACTGACATGCGAGAGAAGACTGTGACTCTGAACAGGGCAACACTGGAGCAAGCGACGCTTATCTCGGATAGCGATTTTGAACGCTTCCAAGAGTTTTTCTATCACAAGGTGGGGATTCACTTTCAGCCGTCGAAGCGCTACTTCGTCGATAAACGGCTGCTTCAACGGATGCGCGCGACGAAAAGCCGGACATTCTCCGAGTACATGGCCCTGCTGCGTTCGGAGGTCTCGCGTAAAGAGCTGCAAGCGCTGATCAATCTAATGACCGTAAACGAGACCTACTTCTTCCGCGAGGAGTACCAGCTACGCACCCTGATCGGCCCCATGCTGGACGAGGTCACCGCCCGCAAAGGGCCGGGAGAGACCATACGCATCTGGTCGATCCCGTGCTCCACCGGCGAAGAGCCCTACTCGATCGCCATCTACCTGTCGGAGTACTGGCCCGGCCTGGCCCGCCACGACGTCGAACTGGTGGCGTCCGACATCAACACCGATGTCCTCCAGCGGGCGCGGGAGGGGTGCTACGAAAAACGCGCCGTGCAGAGCCTGCCGCCCGACGTGCTGCGGCGGTACTTCACCAAGGAGTCCGACCCCAGCGGCGGCGGCCTGCGCTACCGGATCGACCGGGATCTACGCGACAGCGTGCGCTTCTCGCCGGTCAATATCCACGACGCCGAGGCGCTCCGCTCCCACCACGGCTTCGATGTCATATTTTGCCGCAACCTTCTGATCTATTTCGATAATCGATCACGCCGCCGGGCCGCCGAGAGCCTCTATGAGAGCCTGCGCCCGGGCGGCTTCATCTGTCTCGGCCACTCTGAGTCGATGAGCCGCATATCGCGCCTCTACGAAATGCGGCGCTTTCCGGAATCGATCGTCTATCAACGTCCGGCAACCCGCCGGCCGGCGGAGACTCCGGCACCAGCGGAGGGCGCCTTGCCGTGAGTTCGCTCGAACAACAATTCATCAGCGAGGCGCGGGAGCTCCTGGACGAGGCGACCGCCTGCCTGCTCGCCCTCGAGCAGTCACCCGACGACAGCGACAACCTCGACGGGGCGTTCCGGGCGGTGCATACCATCAAGGGCTCTTCCGGGCTGTTCGATGTGCCCGCCCTCACCCGGTTGATTCACGCCGCCGAGGATCTGCTGGACGCCGTCAAGGCCGGCGGCGCCCGGCTCGACAGCGGCACGATTGATCTCCTGCTGAGCGGGTTGGACCATGTCGCGGCGTGGCTCGATGCGCTGGAATCGGCTGGCCGCCTTCCGGAGGACGCATCCCAAATCGGTGAGAGCTTCGCCGAGCGCATCCGGGCGTGTCACCGGCAGACCGGCGCCGACGGGGTGGATCAGGGCGGGACTCCGGCACCCGCGCCGGGAGACCCGGCGGCACCGCCGGAGTACCACCAGCC
>SKJZ01000250.1 GCA_007121755.1 Halorhodospira sp.
CTACGGCTGATCGAGAATGATGATCCGTTGTTTCTCGAAACGCAGAGCGCCTTGCTCCTCCAGCGCCCGTAGGGCGCGGTTGACCCGCTCCCGGGAGGCCCCGACCATGCTCGCGATGTCGGCCTGTGTCGGTGGATCGGTGACGACAAAGCGGTCCCCGTCGGGTTCCGCGGCTTCCAGCAACACCCGGGCGACCCGCGATTGGACGCCCTGCGTGGCAAGGTTGTTGATGGTGTGGTTAGCGTGCCGGAGACGGCGGGAGAGCTGCTGGATGATGGCCATGGCGAGGTTCGGATTGCGCCCGATCCAGTCGCCGAAATCGGTTCGGGGCAGAATCAGCAGCCGGGCCTGTGCCATTGTCATAACCTGGGCGCTGCGCCCGTTGGCGTCGAGAAGGGCCATCTCACCGAAGCACTCCCCGCGTTGCAGTATGGAGACGATCACCTCCCGTCCTTCCTCGTCGGTGAGCATCACCTTTACCTTGCCTTCCAGCAGCAGGTAGAGGGCGTCCGCGGGGTCGCCTTCCTGAAACAGGACCGTATCAGACGGAACACTCCGCTCCACGAATAAGCGGGCGAGGGATTCCAGATCCTCCCCCTCCAGGACGGAAAAGAGAGGGCTCGATTGCAAGGCTTCGATTCGGTCCATATTTGCTGATCTCTGTAAGGATCGAAGCCCGGTCCGACCGCGGGGGGGAGCGGGCCGTCCGCCATGCTGCCGATTCGCTGCCTTCAGCAGGAGGCGTAATCACCGATTTTTCATCAGGAAGTTTGCCGGGTCAAGCTACGGTCGTGTAGCTTGTCGTGTCCACCCCCACACCCTCGACAACGACCCGTTCTATCGGGGGCAGCGACCCGCCCGCGAGTTTGAAGTTGGGGGCAACGTATTAAAGAAGGCCCGGCCGCCGGGCCGGGCCTTTGCGATGGTTGCCGGCCGCCGGTGGCGGCCGGTGAGGTGGCGATACCCGCCGTCGGGACTAGTTCCGTTTCTCCAATCCCGTGAATACGGGATAGTCGGTAAAGAAAGATGCGCACGCTTCGGCGTCCCACTCCTTATAAACGCCGCTGCCGTCTATCTCGATTCTGACGGCGTGGTCCGTGTTGGTGTCGTCGCCGAAGCGGATATCGGCGGTCCCGTTGCCGCTTAGGCGGATGATCCCCTCCTGAGGACAAGCGGCGCCGCCCGGCGTCTTCACAATGGTCGGTGTGCTGACCTCGATATGGCCGTCCAACCGTGAACTGCCGATCTTGAACGCGACGCTGTTCTCGTGGGTGCCGTCGCTGCCCCACACGGTACGTCGATCGTAGTCGGTGACGGCATCGTAGAAGATAAAGTCGTAATTATCGAACTCGACCTTGTTCTCCATCACCGGGATTTGCCATCTCCGCTCCTGGCGCCCGTCCGAGTCTTTGTGCCATGAGTCGGTTATGTCGGCGCGCATGAAGATCTGCATTGGCTCATCGTCCTCGTCCTCGGGGACGTAATCCGCGGTAACGTCGTGGCGGCGGTGGTTAATCCACGTCTCGGTGGTATCCGTCCACTCCTCGGTGTCCTCGCTCCGTATAATTCCGTTGAACGTTAATGAGTCCGACGCACAGCTCTCGAAGGTGATCTCCCACCATTCGGTAGAGGTTCCAGCACTGCTGTTGCCGGTCTGATCATCTCCGTGATCCAACCATGCGGAGCCGCTGTCGCAGAAGTCTTCGAGTTCCTCGCTCGCGGTGGCGGGTTCGTTGGCCGCGTCGCGCACGGTGGCGATGGCCGCTTGCTGGCGGGTCATTACGCTCGACGCTTGTGCAGCGGAGGATGGCCCGCTTATGCCGGAAACGATGTGACCCAGGGCGTCCTCCGTCTCTTCCACCGTGTTGTCAAAATCCTCGCCCGTATTCATCGCGGCGGTGGATTGGAAAACCCCCTCTTCGTCGTATTGGGGGCCGCCGGTTGAGTCCCCGGTCCCGTCGTCGTCCCCAGTCCCGTCGTCGTCCCCGGTCCCGTCCCCGTCCGCGGTCCCGTCGTCGTCTTCCTCGTAGTCGGGACCGATGTGCTCGGGATCGGTTTCCGTGGAGCCGTTGGAATTGCTGTCCGAATCCAAACAACCGGCAAGCAGGAACGCTGCCGCTCCCAACACGACTGCAAGCGTGCTCAGTGGTCGCGTGACGCTACTAATGTCCATGATCTCCTCCTCAATGCGTCAGGCCAAAATGCGCCAGGCCAAAGTCAATGCGCTCGCGGAGGATACGAAACCCGCCTTACATGGGGCTTACAGGAGTCCGGTGGGCAGAGCGGAGAGCTGCGGCACATCGCCGCACCCGATTCGACACGCTTTCCGGGCACGGACGGACGGGATCACCGGCCGGCCCTGCGGCGTGCGCCGGCGTCGAGGCCGTCAGCGATCCGGTCACTCCCCGCCCTCGTAGGCATCTAAACTCTCCCGCAACAACTCGGCGCGGCGGCTGTCGGCCGGGAGTTCGTCGGCGATTTCCCGGTAGGCCGCGATGTTGCCGTCGTCCAGAAAGGGTCCGAGGTTGCGGGCGATGGCGCGTGCCGGGTTGTGGGCGCCGTGGCGCAGATTCGACTGCAGAAAGGCGTCCACCCGGGCGCGCCGCTCCGGCTCGGAGTAGCGTTGGAACTCCGCCAGGGCCAGCTCGAAGAGCTTCTCGTCGTGGTGCTGGTCGAGGGTCGTGAGCAGGGTCTCGAGCCGGGCCTCGGCCGGGGGAAGCTCGCCCATCGCTTCGATGGCCGCCGCCCGTGTCCGGCCGCTCTCGACCTCCATGAATTCATCCACGATATCGGCAAGCACGGCGCTGTCCATGGCGCCCGCGCGGTGCCGCTCGATCAGGCTCCGCACTCCCGCGGCGATTCGGTCCCCGGCCTCGAAGTATTCGGCCCGCGGATCCTCGTTCGCCCCGACGGTGCAGTCGGGGGCGAGGAAACAGTCGCGGGTCTCGCGCATCTCCAACAGGATCGCCGCGGTCTCGGCGTCCGGCGCCGCCGGCGCATCGTCTGCGGCGGGGAGGTCCGGATCCTTTCGCGGCAGCGGCTCCGCCCCCGCTCCGCCGTCTTCAGGCTCGGCCGGCGGCCGCGCCTTGACAGAAGCCGGTCCGGCCGGCGCCGAGTCGGCACCGGCGGCCGGGGGCTCCTGCTCCGCTTCGCCGGTGCCGGACAGGTGCCACCCGGCGTAGATGAGCACGGCCAGCACGGCCGCGGCGAGCGGCCACTTTACACCTTGCATGGAGCCGGTCTCCGCTCAGTTCGAGACATAGTCCAACCAAGTCCGCTGCTCGTACTTCTCCAGATAGCCTTGGTCGTTTTGCGCCCAGGTGTCGTTGGGGTCCGTCCAGCGGCAGTGCTGGGTGGGGCCGCCGTTGTATGCCGAGTAGGCGGCCCGGGCGCGCTCCTTCCAATTCGTGGGCGAACCGACGCACCACTCATCCGGCGCTTGCTGCCACTCCCTGTAGTAGATGTCCAGGGCGTAGGTCAGGTTCTCGTCCAGATGCCAGCCCTTGCCGTTTTCGATCGCCTCGGTGTGCCACCGGTCGTCGATCTGCATCAGGCCGTGGCCGTGGCCGTGGTCGCCCCGGATCATCGTCAACATGCGGTCGTTCTCTTCCGATCCCTTGCGGTAGTGGGTCCAGAAGGTCTCCTGGTGCGCGGTCGCGTAAACGGCGTGCCGCCAAGCCTCCACTTCCTCGGCGCTGGCCTCGCGCCGGCTCGAAAGGTAGTCCGCGGCACCTTCCTTCAGGTAGCCGTAGAGTTCATCCACGTAACGGCTGCGCTCCCCGGAGCGGTCGGCCACCTCGTCATCGAAGATATAGGGGGAGAAGTCCGTGCGAACCACCTCCGCGTCTCCAAACTCCTCGACGTCGCAGCCGTAGGGTATGCGTCCGAAGTTCCAGCCGCCCCCCAAACGGGTCGGACACTTCCACCAGTCGGACGGTTCCGTTGTCGCCGTGCTGCCGTTGCTGTCGTCCGAATCGTCGAGTTCGCAACCCGCCACCACGACCGCAATGAACAACGCGCCCGCGGCGGCGCTCCATCGGGTACCCCATGCCATGTCGCTCGCCTCCTTTCCTGAAAGCCGGTGACGCAATGGTTGCATACAGCCCCGAGGCCGGTACAGCACTTCCCCTAATGCCCCCAAGATGTGACATTTGTCACTGCACGGAAGAAAAACCCTGTCAGTCTAGGGCCATGGCCGGTTGGTCGCCGTGGGTATCGACGGGGTGGAGGTGAGCCGTGGAGCGTCACATTGAGAGTGAAGACCAGGCGGGCGGGGGTGCCGGACTGTCCTCGCGCCCGCCCCCCATCGAACGAAGGGATTTCGATCCGTTCGGCGAACTGGATCGGATCGCGATTCTGATTGGCCGCATGTACGAGGCGCACCGGGACGACGCCTCGTCGCTGGAGGCCCGCGCATACCGCATCGCCTACCGGATACTGGATGTGGTCAATCTCGACGGCGCGGCGGCCATGGGGGATATACATACCCGGCACGACCGCCCGTACGCCGTACTGCGGAGTCTGCAAAAGGGCGTTTGGACCGCCTACCTGTGCGCTACCTTGGGCGTTCCGGAGGACGAGCGCGCCGAGGTCATCGCCGCCGCGATGAGCGCCAATCTGGCGATGGCGAGCTTGCAGAACGTCCTGGAGCGCCAGGAGAGCGGGCCCACCCCGCAGCAGCGGGAGGTGATCCGCCGCCATCCGGAGGAGAGCGCGGCGATGCTCAAGGCTCGAGGCGTAACGTCGCGGCTCTGGCTGCGCACGGTGCGGGAGCACCACGAGCGCCTGGACGGCTCCGGTTATCCCGCCGGGCTGCGGGGGTCCGAGATCGCCAAGAGCGCCATGCTGGTCGGTTTCTCCGACACCCTGACGGCGATGATTACCCCCGGCGGGGTCAAGCGGGCGCCCCGCTCTCCGGCGAGCGCCTTGGCCGAATTGACCGAGCTGGCCGACAAGGCGTATCCCCGGTCATTGATCTACACGGTATGCGGGCGGCTCGGTGCCTACCCGCCGGGCACCGCAGTGCGGATGGCCGACGGCTCGTTGGCGGTGGTATTGCGTCCGGGTGAGGATCCGCGCCGTCCCTACGCCGCGATGGTGGTGCGCCCCGACGGCACCCGGGTGGCGCGGCCGCGGCCGCTCGAGGCCTGCCGGATCAGTGCGGTTCTGCCGGTAAGCGAATTGCCGGCGCTCGATCACGCGAATCTGTGGGGTTATAGCCGCCGCGACCGGTGGCTGTAGGGAGGAGTGTCGCCAATGGATCCTTGCCTGCTTCAGACGTATTCAGTGGTCCCGCGTGAGCGGCTCTACCGGCGGATTTCGGAGCAGCCGCCCGGTGTCATGGTCTGGCTCGCCGCGGCGGGCGGTTACGGCAAGACCACGCTGGCGCAGGCGTACGCCCGGCGCCAGGGGGATACGCTGATCCACTTGGCGGTTCCGGGTTGCGGCTGGACGCCGGCGGACTTTTTCCACGCCGTGAAATTGGCGATGCAGCCGAGTCTCCCATCAGTGGACCGGTTGCCGTTGCCGGAGACCGGATACGCGGCGGCCCCCGCCGAGTTTGCCCGCTATTTCGCATCGGAGGTGACCGCGTGCCTGCCAGCCGGCACCGGCCACCTGCTACTGCTCGACGACGTTCATTTTGCCGGTGAGGCGAATGCGCTCCAGGAGGTGGTCGCCGGGTTCCTGGAAGGGCTCGCCGACACCGGGCTGAAGATCGTGATCGCCGGCCGCGAAGAGCCACCGTCTGCGTGGGCGCGCCTGCGCGGGCAGCGGCGCTTGATGGTGCTGGACGAGAAGGAGCTGGCGTTCGATACCGAAGAGATCGGCGCCTTGCTGGAGGAGTTCGGGGCGAACGCCGCCGGAGGTGGCGGGGCCGCCGTTGCCGATCTCAGCGCGGAGGCGCTGCGGGAGGCGTGCGGTGGTTGGGTCACGGGGGCGGTCCTGTTGCTGGAGGAGTACCGGCGGACCGGCGCGCTCGGTGTGCTGCACGCCGAGGAACGCGCCGGTCGCGACTCGCTTGTCGACTGGTTCCGTACCGAGGTTTACGACCGCCTCGATCCGCAGGACCGCGATCTGTTGTGCCGCTTGGCGCTGCCCGACGCGGTTCCGTGGGACTGCGCCGCCGGTATGACGAACGTGCCCGACGCGGTCGAACGCCTGCAGCGCCTCCTGCCGAGACACGTCTTTATCCACCACCGGGAGCGCGGCGGGGTCTCCGAACTGGTGATCCACGACCTGTTCCGCGCCTTTTTGCGCCGTGAGTTGCGGGCCCGTCTGGAGCCCGAGGCGTTGCGTAGTTGCACGGCCCACAGTGGCCGCGTGTTGTGGGACGGCGGCTGTCATGAGGCGGGGGCCGCTCTGCTGATTCAGGCCGAGGCGTACGCCGATCTGGGCGTGCGTCTTAACGAGTGCGCCGCCGAAATGATCCATGGCGGGCGGGCCGAGACGCTCCACGCGTGGTTGGAGACCCTGCCCGAGTCGGTGCGCCGGGACGATCCGGTGCTCCGTGTCTGGGAAGGGTGGTGCATGCTGACGCACGATCCGGCTGGGGCGCGCGCCGTGCTCGCGGAGGCGTGGACGGCGCTCCACTCGCGCCGGGCGTGGACGCCGATGGCCATGGCTTGGACCGGCATCATCGATAGCATCTGGCTGGAGTGGGCTTGCGTCCGGGAGTACGAGTACTGGCTCGGTGTGATAGCGGAGCACGAGGAGCGGATGCGCCAACACCTCTCGCCCTCTCATTGGCGTACCGTGTTGCGCGGCATGCTCGTGGCCACCGCCTACGCCCGCCCGCGCGACCCCGGGCTTCCCGCGCTCTACCGGGAGGCATCCGAGGCGCTCTCAGGGGAAATGCCCGGCAACGAGCGCGTCATGCTGGCCGGGCAGTTGATGTGCCTCAACGTCTGGCATTTCGGGCAGCGCATGGAGGCGCGGCGCATCATCGCCCTCATCGGATCCGGCGCCGGCAGCCTCGAGTGCGCCTCGCCCGCCGTCCGGACGCAGTGGCACACCTACTCGGCCCTGTGGTCGCTGCTCTTCGAAGGGGATCACGCGGGCTGCACGGCCGCGGCCGACACCGCCCGCCGGGCGGCGGCGTCCTGCAGTATGGCCGAGTGGGAGTGCGCCGCACCGCCGCTCTACTCGGCCGTGGTTTTCCACGACGAGGTGGCGTTTGACGCATGGATGGCGCGCTTCGATCGGTCCGTGCCGGGTACCAGGAAGACCTACTACAGCGCGTTTCACTCCTTCTTTATGGCGTGCGGTACGTGGTTGCGGGGTAACCCGGAAGAGGCCGAACGCTATCTGCGCGTCAGTGTTGCCGCCGCGGACGTTCACGGCTCCGCCGTGATGGCCGCCGGGTTGCGCGGACTGCTGGCCGGCGTGCTCGCCGAGGCCGGGCGTTACACCGAAGCGTTGCGCGAGGCCGCGCACGCGCGCCGTATCGGGCGCGGCCACCCCAGCGAGTTGTTGGCGGTCATGCTCCACACCGCCCTGGCGCGCATCCCGTTACGCCGCGGGCAGCCGCGGCGCGCGCTGCCGTACATTCGCCGCGCCTTTGCCGCCGGCACCCGGCAACGCCTCTTCTTTCCGTTGATGACTCGCCGGGGCGACCTTGCCGCATGCTGCGCCTTGGCTCTGCGCCACGACATCTGTTCCGAGTACGCGACTTGGTTGATCGGCCGGGCGGGTCTGCGGCCGCCGCGCGACCCGGTGCCGCGGAGTGGTTGGCCGTGGCCGGCGAGGCTCCACGCCCTGGGGCGCTTCCACCTCAGCCTCAACGGCCGCGCTCCGGATGGTGGCGGGGGGCGCCGGCGCCAGCGCGAGGAGATACTGCTCGGACACCTGGTGCTCGCCGGCAGGGCCGGCGTCGAGCCGCGCGCGCTGGCCGAGCGGATCTGGCCGGACAGCTCGCCGGACAAGGCGTACAACACGCTCTGCGTGGCCCTCCACCGGCTTCGCGCGCAGCAGTTCGGCGATCCGGACGCCGTGGTGGTGCGCGAAGGTTTTCTCGCCATCGACACCGACCGGGTGTGGGTTGATCTGTGGGAGTTCAATGCCCTGGCCACGGACCCGGAGAGCCGGACGACGGAGGCCCTGGAGGAGTGTTGTCGGCTCTACCGCGGTGAACTCTGTCTGCCGGGCGTCGACTCCATTGATCTGGAGATGGAGCGCGCCGCCGCACAGCGGGCGTTCGAGCGGGTGGCGATAGTGCTGGGGCAGCGCCTGGAGCGCATCGCGCCGGACCGGGCCGCCGAGCACTACCGCCGCGCGCTCTGCCACAGCCGCACCCACCCCCACTTGTGGCAGGGGCTGATGCGCTGCGAAGCGGCGGTCGGCGATCCGGCGGCGATCCAGCGCGTGCGCGAGCGGATGGCCTTGATCTACCGCGAGGAGTTGGACGCGGAACCGCCGGGGTGGATCGAGCCGCCGGATGTAAGCCAGATGTAAGGGAGGTATGTTAGGAATCCCGAACAGTGAACCGGCAGCGCGTCACTCAGGCCGCAAAACACAGGGAGGCACGGGTTATGGCGGTAAAAGTCTTCCCCTTCTTGCAGGAGAAATTCGACCGTATGCCTCAGTGGGTGCAGGTGACGACGTACCTGCTCCTGCTGGTCCTCTTCCTCTACTTGGCGCTGTCCCCGCGCTTTATCGATGTCCGTCTGATCGCGGAGGTGGGCGACCGCGAGATACCGCTCGGAGGCGCCGAAATCGAGGTCGAAACCTCCGACCGGGTCTTCTACATGGCGACCAACGGTGAGGGGCGGCTGTCGGTGCCGCTCACCTTGGCCAATCCGTTGCAGAGCTATACCTTTATGCTGCGCCCGGACGTCAAGCAAGCCCAACGCGTGGAGGTCGAAGCGCGCGGCCACATGGCCTTCACCGGTTGGAACCGGCTCGTCTACTCGCGCGACCGGAAGGCCCTGGAGTTCGCCGGTGTTCCCGCATCGGACCGGATCGCCGGGCTGATTCCATCGGCGCGCGCCGATTCGCCCTGCCGCCCCGAGGCGGAGATCCCGGAAGCGGTCTACACCGCGCTCGCCGACGTCACCGGCGCCGGCGACATCGACGAGAGCACGCCGCTGGACGAACTCGGCGCCGGCAACGTCGAACTCTCCTACGTCCACAGCGAACTGGTTGAAGGGTTCGGTGTCGACGCCTGGGACGAAATCTACCGCAACGCGGAGACCGCCGGCGAGATCGCCGCCATCGCACGGCGCCACTACGCTGAGGGTGAGTGCCAATGACGGGGGGGGGCGGGGGGCATCTGTGACTATCCGTGCCCATCCGTGGCTACCCATGGCTATAAAGAGGCCTCCATGGCCTCCTCCTTACTGGATGCGTTAACCTGCCCATCACCAGATCGAAGCCATGGAGGGCGGAAGACGATGACCCAGTCGTCGGAGCAGCGCGATGGAGAGCGCATAGACCACGATCAGAACCTCAAGAACGCCATCCTCGACTACCCGCACCAGGCGGTGGCGCTGTTCGCTGCCCGCGAGGCCGAACGCATCGACGAGGGCGCGAAGGTCACGCCCTTGCGCCAGGAGATGCCCAAGGAGAGGCTCGGTTACCCGTTCCGGGAGTTGGACATCCCACTGCTGGTGGAGTGGTCGAACGGCGAGCGCGAGGCGCTGATGTTCGTCATCGAGCCGGAGGCGCAGGCGCGCAAATTCGATATCCACCGGCTGCCGCCCCCGTCCATGGGGGTGGGCGTGGATGTACCGCCCCCGGCCCGGGTGAGCGAGGTATTTCGGGTGGAGTGGTCCCACACTTTTTCCGGCCCTATGGAAGTGCGCGCCTTCGATGCCAATGAG
>SKJZ01000068.1 GCA_007121755.1 Halorhodospira sp.
CCGAGGACCAGGAACTCAACATCTCGGCCATCCAGGGCTATCTCGACGCCATCCCGGTGATGGCCAACCTGCACAAGATGGTGGCGGTCTTCGGCGCCAAGGCGCCCCACCCGGTGGCCATTGAGGCCGGCGGGGTGACGACGTTGCCCAGCGTGGAGCGGCTGGGCCAGTTCCGCACTTGGTTGCGGGAGGCCGCGGCCTTCATCCGCGGGCAGTACTACAACGACCTGGTGGGGGTGGCCCAGGCCTTCCCGGACTACTTCCATGAAGGGCAGGGCTACGGCAATCTCCTCTCCTTTCCGTACCTGCCGGATGCCGACGGCGAGAACTTCGCCTTCTCCGGCGGCGCCACCGTCAACGGCCGCTACGCGCCGCTCGACCCGGAGTTGATCCGCGAGGACCACACCCACGCCTGGTACAAGGGGCAGCCGGAGACCGATCTGCGGCCGTTGCAGCTCACCGATCACCGCCCGCTGAGCCAGTCCGAGTGGCAGGCCGAGATGGAGCGCGAAGGCGGCAAGTACAGCTGGACCCGCGCCCCCCGCTACGACGGCCAAGTGGTGGAGGTGGGGCCGGCCGCCCGGGTGGTGAACACCTACCACAGCGGCGTCGATCCGTCCTTAAACCGGCAGGTGGATCAGATCAACCGGCAGTTGGGGATCGGCATCGAGCACTACCCCTCGGTGATGGGGCGGCACCTCTCCCGGCTCTTCTGCGCCCTGCGTATCGTCGAGCGCATGGAGCGGGATCTTGAGTTGGTGGAGCCGGGCAAGCTCGGCTTCATCGAGCGGGACGTCCCCCGGGAGGCTACCGGCATGGGGCTCACCGAGGCGACCCGCGGCGCGCTCGGCCACTGGATCGAGACCGACGACGAAGGGTATATCCGCAACTACGAACTGGTCGTTCCCACCACCTGGAACATGTCGCCGCGGGACGCCCAAGGGCGCCCCGGGCCGGTGGAACAGATGCTCATCGGCACCCGCATCGCCGACCCGGACAACCCGTTGGAGCTGGCCCGCATCATCCGCTCCACCGATCCGTGCATGGCGTGCTCGGTCCATTGACCGTGGGTAGTCAGGAAGGAGAGTGACCATGGAGCCCATCAGCCGCCGCGCCGCGCTCAAGCGCATCTTTGCCGCCATCGCCGCCACCGGCGCGTCTTCGTTTCTCACCTTCGACGACTTGGTGGCCGCCGACCGCACCGAACGCCAAGCCGCCGCCGGCGGCGACGACCCCCGGCTCAACCTGATCTGGCTCCACGGCACCTCGTGCTCGGGTTGCTCGGTGAGCCTGCTGAACATCGAGTACGTGCCGGTGGTGGACATCCTGACCAAGTTCACCAACATGATCTTCCACCACGACGTCTCCCTGGCCACCGGTGACCAGGTCACCGACATCTTCCGTCGGCTCAAGGGCTCCGGGTTGCCCTACGTGCTGGTCTTCGAGGGCGCGGTGCCCACCGCCATGCCCCACGCCTGCATGCTGGGCCACCGCATGATCACCGAGTGGGTGGACGAGCTGGCCGAAGGCGCCGAGGCGTGTGTCGCTGCTGGCACCTGCGCCGCCTTCGCCGGAGTGACCCGCATGAACGGCATGGAGACCGGCTCCATGGCCTTGGACGAGTACTTGGCCCACCGGGGGATCGAGCGGCCGGTGATCAACCTCCCCGGCTGCCCGATGAAGCCCGAACACCTGGTCTACTCGGTGCTCCACTACGCCCACGAGGGTGGCCCGCCGCGGCTGGACGACCGGGGACGGCCCATGCGCTTCTTCTCGCACACCATCCACGACCGCTGCATCTACTACTCCGACTTCCAGGAGAACTACTTCGCCGAGTACATCGGCGACGACGGCTGCCTGTTGAAGCTCGGTTGCCAGGGCGTGGTGACCCGCAACGACTGCCTGATCAACGGCCACAACAGCAATACCAATAGCTGCATCCGCGCCGGCCACCCGTGCATCGGCTGCGCCGGGGAGCACTTCCCGCGGCGGATCATGCTGCACACCTACGACGACAACCGGCCGGTGGTGCGCCAGTTCCAGCAGCGGTCCCAACGACAGACCCGCGGTGGGAGTGGCGGAGGGGGCGGCCAGTGAGCGGCGCGGCGGAACAGGTCCATTGGAGCCACTCGCTGGTCTTCCGCGCGCTGGTCATCTTAACCGTGGGCGTGGTGGTAGTGGCGGTGGCCGCCATGGCCTTCTTCCACCACCGGCAAGGGGTGGCGCTGGAGGAACGGCTGGTGGAGCACGGCCACAGCCTGCTCAGCTCCCTCATCGAGGACACCCGGGAGTCGATCAACAAGGGCCAGCGGCAGAGCTTCCAGTACGCCCTGGACAACTTCGCCGGCATCGACGAGGTGGAACTGGCCGCCCTCTTCTCCACGGTGGGGATGCAGAACTACCGCTCCGGCGAGGTGACGGTAGGCAAGCCGTTCGTACGCCGGGACGACGGCACCTTGCACAACCCCAACCGGGCGATCTACGAAGAGACCCGGGGCCGCTACCAGCGGCCGGA
>SKJZ01000053.1 GCA_007121755.1 Halorhodospira sp.
CTTGCTGTGATAGAGGGCAATATCGGCGTTTCTCAGCAGGAGGTCCACTAGTTCCCGGGGCTTGGTTCCGGCTTCGAAGTCGCCCGCGGCGAGGTCGGAGATGCCGATGCTGGCGGTGATCCTCTTGACGTGGGAATTGCCCAAATCCCAATGGTGATCGGCCATCGCCGTTCGGAGGCGTTCCGCGAGGCCGACAGCGCCTTCCACCGTCGTGTTCGGCAGTGCGATGACGAACTCCTCGCCGCCAAAGCGGGCCAGGATATCGCCTTCGCGGGTCAATTCACGCAGCATGCCGGCGAACTGGCGCAGCGCCTCGTCGCCCGCGGCGTGGCCGAGGTCGTCGTTGATGTGCTTGAAGTGATCGAGGTCGATCATCAGCAGCGAGAATTCGTGGCCGTGCCGTACGGCGCGGGCCACTGCCGCCTGGGCCTCGGGAAAGAAGAAACGGCGGTTGTGGGTCTGGGTCAGTTCATCGACCACTGCCAGCCGCTCGTAGCGGAGCCGGTGCTCTTCGGCCTCCTCTAGGGCGGTCTCCATCGCCGCGGTCCGCGCGCTGACCTCTTCCTCCATGCGGTGGACGATGCGCCAGTTGGTCAACATCTGCGCCAAAAAGTCAGTGAACAGGACGAGCATCCGCACATGGGTGTCGTCCAGGGTATTGGGTTCGGGGTGGGAGACGTTGAGCACGCCGAGGATGTCGTCGCCGAAGCGCATCGGGACACAGATCAGGGAGCCGACACGGTTGCCGCCGGCGCCGGGCGCTTGGATAAAACGCTGGTCCGTGGTCGTGTCACGGCAGTGTTGAACGCTGCCTTCCGCCGCCGCCGCGCCGATCATCCCCTCGCCCAGTTGAAAGGTGAGGCTGCTTCGACTCTTCGGGCGTTCGTCCCCGACCAGGTCGAACCAGTCCATGCCGGCCGCGTTGACCAGCGTCTTGCCCTGCAGCAGGTAGACGGAACAACGCTCAAAATCCTGGTTCTCGACCAAGCTGCGCAGCGCCCCCTCGATCAGTGTGTTCTCATCGGGCTGATGGACGTTGAGGGAGGCGAGGCCGCGAAGGGCCGAAAGGAAGTCGAGCAGTTTGAAGAGCCGCCGGTTGGTATCGCGGAATGCAGCGGCGAAAGGTTTGACGTCCATCGGCTGTCATCCTGCCATCTGTTTGGCAACGGTTTCGATTCCCTCTACCTTCGCGGCGAGTTTCTCTTTTCCGGCGGCGAAGCGGAAGGCGTCCAGGCCCAGCGCATTGAGCGCGGCGTGGTCCACGGCGGACTCTTCCCGGAAATAAAGCGCGTGCGCATGGTCGGCGCAAAGACGGATCAGGATGCACATCTCGCGGAAGTCGCCGCTGTAGTCCGGCCGGGAGCGGTTCTCCACGACCGCCACCACCGATGCCGGCAGGTGCCACTTGCGGGCTAGGGCGCCGGCCGCTTGATGGTGGGTGATGCCGAGGCGCTCTTCCTCGATGGATGCGAGCACGGTGCCCGGCGCCGCTTTCGCCTGCGAAAGGGCTTCGGACATCTCGTTGGGGAAGGCCGATACCAGCACGATAAGACCGAAGTTGTGCATCATCCCGCCGAGATACGCGAATTCCGCTGTAATGGGCGGAGTTGCCCGAACCCGTGGGGCGAGGGCGCGCGCCAACCAGGCGGTGGCCATGGCCACGAACCAGTACCGGTCGAGGTGAAAGTGCTTACAACGGCGGGTGTCGAAAGGAGTATTGAGGGCGATGCCGAGGGCGACGCTGCGGACCATGTTCAGGCCGAGAACGCGGCTGATGGCGTCTTCCACGGTATAGACCGGCGACGGCGAGGCGAAGTAGGCGGAGTTGGCGAGGCCGACAATACGGGCGGTCAGGCCGGGGTCCATCTCAATAATAGACGCCAACTCGCGAACGCTCGCGCCTTCCCCGGCGAGGTCGTCCAGTAGTCGCTGGGCGACGATCGGCAGCGGCGCCAGATCGAGAATGCGCCGTACGACGGCCTGTTGTTCGGCTGATTTCACCAGCGTGGTATCCGGAATCCGCTAAACCTGTTGGGTGGCAATCGTTCTGGGGCAAGTTACAGGATGCGCCCAGCTGTTTCTATAAGTGTTATTCAATCTTTTTATTCTTTCAGTGGGGCTGCAACTTCGTCATCCTCCACCTGATCGAAGTTCCGGGATCCGACGGTTACTCTCCGTTTATCTTCCGCCTAATCCGTCAACTCCGATACCGATCCGCCCCGGTGCAGCGCGGCGATGATATCGGCCAGGAGGGGCTGCAGGGTGACCCGCTCAAGCTGGTCGCCCCACAGGGACTCCATGCGCGGGGCGACGCTGTCGGTGATGAACAGCCGGTCGGGGCCGGCGGGCTGAAAGAGCGCTTCGGCGCCCGTCGCGAAGAGGCCGTGGGTCGCCAGGGCAAAGACCTGCCGCGCGCCGTGGCGGCGGCAGGCGTCCACCGCGCGCATCAATGTGGTTCCGCTGGCGATCAAGTCGTCAATGATTACGGCGGTCCGCCCCGAGACATCGCCGACAAACGTATCGCCGCTGACCACGCCTTCGCTGCGCCGTTTGTCGAGAAAGGCCATGGCCGGTTCGGCGCCGGTCCGCGCCGCGAGCCGGCGCCCGAAAGCCGCGGCCCGCTTCGCTCCTCCGGTGTCCGGAGAGACCACCGTTAGTGGCGAGCGGGTGTCGGCGGTGTGGGCAAGCACGGCGTCCGCCAAAGGGCCATAGGCGTTCAGGGTGATCGCCGGGCAGCGGAATGCGTTCTCGAAGGCCGCCGGGTTGTGGGGCTCCAGCACGGCCACTGTTTGCACGCCGACCGCTTCCATCAGTTCTGCCACATAGCGGCTGGTGACCGGATCGCGGGCCTTGGTGCGGCGGTCCTTGCGGCTGTAGCAGAGATAGGGGCAGATCAGCGTCATGTGGGCCGCGCCCTGGTCGCGCAGCGTGCCAATGAAGAAGAGCAGCCGGCAGAGGCGCTCGTCCACAGGGCTATCGGGCCGGTCATCGAGGGCGTGAAGTAGGTAGACATCCTGTCCGCGCACCTCGTCGAGCGGCCGCATCTTGTGCTCGCCGTCTTCGAAGGCGCGCAACTCGAAGGCCGCCGGTTCGATCCCCAGGCGCGTAGCCACACCCGCGGCGAACTCATCAGAGACGCCGGTGGCGAACAGGCAGGGCGGGCCGGGTTGCATGGATCCGGGGATCTCCGTGTCGTTCCTGGAGGGGGCCACGGCAGCGGCCTCGCTTTCTCGTTGTATCAACGTAGGACATTTTGCCGCACCATGGGCAGCTTGGCGACCCTTGGAGAGCGCGCAAGCTACCTGAGCAGCACGTCAGCTGGTCGGTGCGGCGAGAGGGGGCTTTTAAGGCGGATGCGGGAAGTGGCGCTCCCACGGGGAATTGAACCCCGGTTTCCGCCTTGAGAGGGCGGCGTCCTGGACCGCTAGACGATGGGAGCAAAAGAACGCGGCGCTCCAAAAGCTGCCCGCGAGGCTGCTATTATACTGCCTCGCGTTGATTGAACAAGGGTGATGGTTATTCGCACGGAGACCTGTGTGGCGGAAGAGCAAAGTACGACGGAGCCAGTGGTAATACCACGAGAGGCGCATCGGATCTCCCGCGCCAACATCAGTGACAATGCCCTCAAGGTGCTCTACCGCCTGAAGAATGCCGGATTCCAGGCGTACATGGTCGGCGGCGGGGTGCGCGACCTCTCCCTGGGGCGCGAGCCCAAGGATTTCGATGTCGCCACCGACGCCCGGCCCGAGGAAGTGCGCAAACTCTTCCGCAACTGCCGGCTCATCGGCCGCCGCTTCCGTCTTGCCCACGTCCACTTCGGACCCGAGGTCATCGAGGTGGCCACCTTCCGTGCCCTCCACGATCCCACCGATGAGGACGGCGGCGATAGCGACGGGGACCGGCTGTATGAGAACGGCCGCATCGTTCGCGACAACGTATACGGGACGTTGACCGAGGATGCGTTGCGCCGGGACTTCACGATCAACGCCCTCTACTACAACATTGCCGACTTCTCGGTGGTTGATTACGCCGGCGGCATGGACGATCTCGAATCGGGCGTGCTGCGTCTGATCGGAGACGCCCGGCAGCGCTACCGGGAAGACCCGGTGCGGATGCTGCGCGCGGTACGTTTCGCGGTAAAGCTCGGTTTCCGCCTCCACCCCGATACCGCGGCTCCGGTCCGCGAAATGGCGCCGCTCGTTGCCGAGATGCCGCCCGCCCGGCTGTTCGACGAGGTGTTGAAGCTCTTTATGGCCGGGATGGCGCAGGAGAGCTTCGAGGTGTTGCGTCACTACGGGCTCTTCGATCCGCTCTTCCCGTTGACCGCCGCGGAGTTGGCTGAGCCGGTGGCGGAGGAGCGCTGGGTGCCCTTTATCGCGCGGGCCCTGGAGAGCACGGACGCACGGGTCGGCGCCGATAAGCCGGTGACCCCGGCCTACCTTTTCGCGGCGTTGTTGTGGCCGGCGGTGCGGGCGTGCGAGCAGGCGTTGCTCGACCGGGGCGAGCCGCCGGCCTATGCGCTGCAGCAGGCGGCGGCCGAGGTTCAGCGCGAGCAGCAGCAGCGGATCGCGTTGCCGAAACGGTTCGCCATCCCGATGCGCGAGATTTGGATTCTGCAGCCGCGTTTCGAGAAGCGTTCCGGGAAGCGGGTCGAGCGCCTGTTGGCCCATCCGCGTTTCCGCGCCGCCTACGACTTCCTCGAACTGCGCGCCGCCGTAGGGGAGGCACCGGACGAGTCGGCCGCGTGGTGGCGTGATTATCAGGCAACCCCGGAAGCGGAGCGCGTCGTGGCGGCGCAGGCGCCGCGCTCCGGCCGCCGGCGGCGTCCACGCCGGCGGCGGCGCGGCAGTGGTAAGGACGATGGCGGCGGGGAGTAGGTGGTCAGCGCTTTCATAGGCCTCGGCAGTAATCTCGACGGTCCCCGCCCGCGTGTCATCCGCGCGTTCCGGCGGTTGGGTCGCCTGCCGGGGTGCCGGTTGGCCGCCGCCTCATCGCTCTACCGCAGCGCGCCGCTGGCCGCCCCGGGCGTTCCGTTTCAGGACGATTACGTCAACGCCGTGGCGTTGCTGGAGACCGGCCTTGATCCGTTGATCCTGCTGGAGCTGCTGCACGGCGTCGAGGCCGAACAGGGCCGCCGGCGGGCGGGGGTGCGCTGGGGGCCGCGGACGCTCGATCTCGATCTGTTGCTCTACGGCGCCGCGCGGATCGAACGGCGGGATCTGGCGCTTCCCCACCCGGAACTCCACCGCCGCGCCTTCGTCTTGTATCCTCTCGCCGAGATCGATCCCGAGGCGTGGGTTCCCGGTCGCGGGAGCGTGAAAGCGCTGCTCGCGTCAGTAGCGGATACCGGCCTGACGCGCATCGCTCCGGCGCCGGACTTGGGTTCGGCGCGGGGGAGCGCCGCGGCGGACGAGGGGTGGTGATGGAGACACGGTATATCGTGGTGGAGGGGCCCATCGGCGTCGGCAAGACGACGTTGGCCCGGCATATCGCCGAGCGCTTTGGTGGTGAGTTGTTGCTGGAACGGGCCGAGGAGAATCCGTTCCTGGACCGGTTCTACGCCGACCCGCGGGGCGCCGCCTTCCAGACCCAGCTCTTCTTTCTGATGCAACGGGCGGAACAACTCCGGGAGTTGCGCCAGCGCGATCTCTTTCAGCCGGTGTTGGTGGCCGATTTCTCTTTCTATAAGGACCGGCTCTTCGCCAGGCTCAACCTGGACGACGCCGAGTACCGGCTCTACGACCACGTCTACCGCGCCCTGGAGATGGAGATCCCGGCGCCCGATCTGGTGGTCTACCTCCAGGCTCCGGTCGATACGTTGACGGCGCGTATACAGCGGCGGGGCCGCGTCTGCGAGCGGGAGATCGGCGCCGACTATCTCGGCCGTCTCTCCGAGGCGTACGTGGACCTCTTCTACCACTACGAGGATTCGCCGCTGTTGATCGTCAATGCCGGCGATATCAATCTCGCCGATAATGAGAGGGATCTCGCGTTGCTGTTGGAGCGGATCGAATCCGTCCGTTCCGGGCGCCACTACTTCAACCCGGCCCCTTTGGCCCTGGACTAGAAGTGCCGTGCCGTCTGCTGCCGGTTGGGATGCATTGGGGTGGGGCGGGGTACCGCACAAGGCGACCCACTACGCTCCTCGCCCTCCGCCGGGGCCGGGCGAACGCGCTCCCGGCGCGTCGCCCGGTGCGCGCATCCCTGCGCGCACCCTGCGGGCCTGATCCGGCTCCGGGCGGTCGCTCCGTTCGACGTCGCCTTGTGCGGTACCCCGCCCCACCCCAATGCATCCCAACCGGCAACAGGCACCACCACGGGGTACCACTGGGCCGCGAGCTACGGTAGGGTTTCTCTCCTCCCTGTCTCCAGAGGTTCGTCTCTATGGCCCGTGGTGCTCGCACAGACGCGCCCCCCCGCACCGTGACCGTGGCCACCCTGGCGGCGATGAAACGCGCCGGCAATCCCATCGCCTGCCTGACCGCCTACGATTACGGCTTCGCCGCGGCCTGCGAGCGGGCGGGGGTCGACCTGCTGCTGGTGGGCGACTCCCTCGGCATGGTGGTCCAGGGCGGCGAGACCACTCTGCCGGTGACCGTGGACGACGTCGTCTACCACACCCGCTGCGTTGCCGCGGCGTGCCGCCGGGCCCTGGTGGTGGCCGATATGCCGTTCATGAGCCATCCTGATCCGGAGACCGGCCTGCATAACGCCGGCCGCTTGATGAAGGAAGGCGGCGCGCGGATGGTCAAGCTCGAGGGCGGGGCGGAGCAGGCGGCCCTGGTCGACCGGCTGGCCGCCAACGGCATCCCGGTCTGCGCCCACCTGGGCTTGCAGCCGCAGCGGGTGCATAAGCTCGGCGGCTACCGTGTGCAAGGGCGGGACGAGGACCAAGCAGCCGGCATGGAGCGGGACGCGCTGGCGCTTGAGGAGGCGGGCGCGGATCTGCTTATCGTCGAGTGCGTGCCGACCCACTTGGCCGCGCGGTTGAGCGGCGCGCTCACCATCCCGGTGATCGGGATCGGCGCCGGCGGCGGGTGCGACGGGCAGATCCTGGTACTCCACGACGCCCTCGGGGTGACTACCGCCCCCCCGCGCTTCGCGCACGACTTTTGCGGCGACGGCCGTGGCGTGAACGGTGCGCTGGCGGCCTACGTCGAAGCGGTTCGGGCGCGGACCTTTCCGGGGCCGGAGCACGGGTTCGAGGCGTGAAGACCGTTACGGGGCGGCAAGAGATGCGGGATCTCTCGCGCAACTGGCGCGGCCGGGGGCTGCGCGTGGGGCTGGTGCCGACGATGGGGAACCTCCACGCCGGCCACTTGACGTTGGTGGAGTCGTTGGCCGGAGCGGTCGACCGGCTGGTGGTCTCGATCTTTGTGAACCCCTTGCAATTCGGTGCCGGCGAGGACTACGAAAGCTATCCGCGGACATTGGAGGCCGATCGCCGGGCCCTCTCCGCCTATCCGGTGGACGCTCTCTTCGCGCCCGGCGCGCAGGAGATGTACCCTCACGGCGAGCCGGTGACGGTGATTGACCTGCCGGCGTTGACCGGGACGCTGTGCGGGGCCGCCCGGCCGGGCCACTTCGCCGGGGTCGCCTTGGTGGTGGCCAAGCTCTTCCATATCGTTGAGCCGGACGAGGCGGCGTTCGGCGCCAAGGACTACCAGCAGCTTCAGGTGGTGCGCCGCCTGACGGCCGATCTCGATCTGCCGGTCGAAGTGGTGGCGGTGCCCACCGTGCGCGAGCCGGACGGGCTGGCGATGAGTTCACGGAACCACTACCTGACCCCGGCGGAGAGGGAGACGGCCCCGGCGCTCTACGAGACGCTGCGCGGGGTGGCGCGGGAACTGCGCGCCGGACGGCGCGAGTACGCCGCGCTGGAACGGGAGGCGGCGGCGCTCCTGCAAGAGCACGGTTTCGACGAGGTCGACTACGTCGCCGTCCGCCGCCCCGGCGATCTGGCGCCGCCCGCGGGCGGCGAGCCGCGATTGGTCTGCCTGGCCGCGGCCCGCCTCGGCGCCGCCCGGCTGATCGATAATCTGGAGGTGGATTTGAACCCGTAGCGCTTTCCAAGGATAATGCGCTGCTGCGATTGTGCAGACGCACATGATGGTACGGTCACAAAATCAGGCGTTCCAGCGTGTGGTTTGGCAGCACAGAGGTTGTGCCATGCATCTGAATATGCTCAAGGGGAAGCTGCACCAAGTGCGGGTGACCCAGACAGAACTCGATTACGAGGGCTCCTGCGCCATCGATGCCAATCTCATGGAGGCCGCCGGCATCCGTGAGTACGAGCAGATCCATGTCTACAACTTGGCCAATGGCGAGCGGTTCGCGACTTACGCGATCACCGGCCAGCGGGGCTCCGGCATGATCTCGATGAACGGCGCCGCCGCGCACAAGTGTGACGAGGGCGACCGGGTGATCATTTGCGTCTACGCGATGCTCTCGGAAGAGGAGGCCGCCTCGCATCAGCCGCGGCTCGTCTATTGCGACGCCGATAACCGCATCACCCACCGCCGCGGCGCCGTCCCCCTGCAAGTCGCCTAAGAAAACAGCGTCGTCGTGGGTGCCGACCCGCCGTGCCGCGAAGAACCCTTCGGCGAGCAATGCCGGTGCAGACCCCATTGAACGTGCTCCCTGACCAGCGGGGAGGGGTGGTCGGCCCGTGCGCGGAGGGCGGCGACCACCGTCTCGTTGGTGGGGGCGTTGCCCAGGGCGACGGCCAGGTTTCTCAGCCAGCGTTCATGGCCCAGGCGGCGGATCGCCGAACCGGCGGTGCGCTCCAGGAACGTCGCCTCGTCCCACTGGAACAGTTCCACCAGAGCGGCCGTGTCCAGGCCGTGGCGGGGGCGGTAGTCGTCGTCGGCGGCCGGGCGGGCGTAGCGGTTCCAGGGGCAGCAGAGCTGGCAGTCGTCGCAGCCGAAGATCCGGTTGCCCAGGGCCGGCCGCAGCGCCTCCGGGATCGGCCCTTGGTGCTCGATGGTGAGGTAGGAGATGCACCGGGTGGCGTCCAGTTGATAAGGGCCGGTGATGGCGCCGGTGGGGCAGGCGTGGAGGCACGCCCGGCAGCTTCCGCAGTGGCCGGTGGGGGGCTGGGCCGGGGGCAGGTCCAGGTCGGTGTATAGCTCCCCGAGGAAGAAATACGAGCCGGCGTCACGGGAGAGCAGCAGGGTGTTCTTCCCGATCCAGCCCAGCCCCGCGTTGCGCGCCAGCGCCTTCTCCAGCACCGGCGCGCTGTCCACAAAGGCCCGGTAGCCGAAGGGGCCGGTCCGCTCCACTAGCCACTCGGCGAGTCGTTGGAGCTTCCGTCGCATCAGCTTGTGGTAGTCGCGGCCCACCGCATAGCGGGAGACGTAGGCCCGTTCCCCGTCGGCCAGCACCGCGCGGGGGTCGGTAGCGCCGGGCGGTGAGTAATCCATGCGCACGCTGATGACCGTCCGGGCGCCGGGGAAGAGGTGGGCGGGCCGCGCCCGCTTGCGGCCGTGGCGGCCCATGAAGTGCATCGTCCCCTGCCGGCCCCGGCGCAGCCACGCCATCAGCCGCTCCTCGTCCGCGGAGAGGTCGATGCCGGCGATCCCGCACGCCTGGAAGCCCAGTTCGGCGGCCTGCCGCCGCACTGCTTCGGCCAGCGCCGCTGGATCGGGAAGGGAGACCATGGTTGGATTCTACCAAGGGGAAGCTCGAGAAACCGGTGTCCGGGGCGGCGGGGGCGCCCATCCAGGGACGCCGTGAATCCGTCCCTGGAGGCTTGACGGCCGCCGTCCAGGCGGCCGACACCCTGGATGGGCGCCCC
>SKJZ01000032.1 GCA_007121755.1 Halorhodospira sp.
ATCATGGCGCGCTCCTCGCCGCGGTGGGCGCGGAAGACGCCTTCGAAGCCCTGAAACGGGCCTTCGATGACGCGCACCTTCTCGCCGGTCTTGAGCGGTTCGGGGCAGAGGTCGCAGAAGCCGTCACGGGTGCGCTGGCGGATCAGTTCCACCAAGCTGTCAGGGACCCGCGCCGGCCACGTGCCGAAGCGCACCAAGCCGGAGACGCCGAGCGTCGAGTGGATCGGGCTCCAGTCCTCGATACCGGCGGCGAGCCGGATGAAGAGGTAGCGCGGAAACATCGGCTCGGTGGTCGTTTCGTACCGACCCTTGCGCCGGCGCCGGACGCGGACGTACGGCAAGTAGCAGCGGAAGTGCTGCTGGTCGAGATTCCACCACGCCTTGTCCTCTTGGCGCGGCTTGGTGTAGACCAAATACCAGGAGTCGCCGGGGAAAGCATGATCCTCGATCATTTGTCCTGCCGTTCGCGGTTATGGAGCCGGGTGCCGGGGGACATCCAAACTCGGAATGCCCCGATCATATCAGTACCGCCTCCCGAACTGCCAAGTCGATGGCGGTATTGACCTCCGCGACTGTGATCCGTTCCATGGCATCGGGGCGGCGCACCCGCTGTCCCCAGCGGACTTGGTCGACTCCCTTGCCGAACTCGTCGCTGATCGCCTCGGGGTAGCGGTTGGCCGTCCGCCCGATGTGCAGGTACGGCCCGGTCCGCTCCGGGTTGGAGGTCGCGTAGAGCCCGACGACGGGGGTGCCCGCGGCGTTGGCCAGGTGGAGCGGGCCGGAGTCGGGGCCGGCGAAGACCGCGGCGCGGCCGAGGACGGCCAGTAGCTCTTTTAGCGAGGTCCGGCCCACCAGGTCGGTGACCGGGGACGAGACACGGGCGGCAATCGCCTCGGCGTACTCCCGTTCCAGTGCGGTGGGGCCGCCGGTGAGCGCGAGTTCGAGGCCGTGCGCGTTCCAGGCGTGGTCGGCCACGGCGGCGTAGCACTCCGGCGACCAATTGCGGAAGTTGCGGGCGCGGGCGCTGGTGCATGGGCTGATGGCGAGAAACCGGCGGCCGGCGGGCAGCCACTCCGCCGCCCGCCGGGCCGCCTCGGCGGGGACCGGGATCTCCCAGCGCGGCTCCCGTTGGTGGAGGCCGGCGGCGTCGAGGAACTGGAAGAAGCCGTCGAGGACGTGGACCCGGTGGGGGCCGCGGATCTTGACGTTGGAGAAGAGCCACTGGCCGTTGCGCGCCCGCGGGGTGTCGAACCCGATGCGGGTGTCGGCCCGAATCGCCATGGAGAGGAGGTTCGCCCGCCACGACGCCTGCATGTGGAGGAGCACGTCGAAGCGGCGGTCGGCGAGGCGGTCCTTGAGCTTGGGGACGGCGCCGAAGAGGCCGTCGGCCTTGTCGACGGCGATGAACTCGACGCCGTCGATATCGCCGACCAGTTGGTGTTCGGTCTTGCCCACCACCCAGGTGATCCGGGTTTCGGGCCAGTGGGCCTGGACGGTGCGGACGACGGGGACCATGTGGCTGACGTCGCCGATCGCCGACAGGCGCAGGATACAGAGCGAGGCCGGGGCGCCGGCGTTGTGACGGGGCTCGGTCATGGGATGGCGGTCAGCAGGTCGCTTCGGAGCGGACGCGTCGGTCCCACGCCTCCAGCAGTGCCTCCACCCCGGCCGTATCGAGCGGGTGGAAGCAGGCGCGCTCGCTGGCCAGTTTGCGCAGGCTGCGTTCGAGGCGCTGGAGATTGCGGTGCTGCCAGCCGCGGCCGGGGCGGCGCAGCCGGGCGCGGTCGAGATCGATGATGTGGACCGTGCCGTCGCCGGCGAGCAGCACGTTGTGGGCGTTGAGGTCGGCGTGGTCCACGCCGCGGCGGTGGAGGGCGCCGACCGCCTCGCCGACGCGCCGCCACTGGGCCTCGTCCAGCGCGCGGCGGGAGAGGGCCTCGGCGAGGGTCTCGGTGTCGGTGAGCCGTTCCACCAGGATGTCGCCGCGGTAGATTAGGCCGTCCGGGACCACCCGCGCGGCGAGCGGAGCGGGGACCGGCAGCCCTTCGCGGTGGAGGCGCGCGAGGAGCCGGAATTCGCGCCACGGGCGGGTGAAGGCGAGCGGCGCGCGCACATAGCGGTCGCCCAACAGGTCGCCGAGCAGGCCGCCCCGGCGGTAGGGGCGGAGTACCGCCTGCACGCCCTCCAGGGAGACGAACAGTGCGCTGCCGCGCCCGCCCTCGGGGCGCCCCTCGAGCCGGCCGGAGGCGGCGAGCGCGGCGGGGTCGAAGAGATCCGCGCCGGGTGCGCCGAGGCGCACCGGGTCGTAGATAATGTGCTGTCCGTTGATGGAGATCCGGTGTCCGTCCATACGGCGCTTACTTTGCCACAGATCGGGGAAGATGGGGCCGGTCTCGATACTTCCCGTAAGGTTGGCGCCACTTTTTTGTCTTGCGGCTTGCGCGGTAACTACGATAAACCGGCCGTTGAATGCTAAAGTTTGCTCCATGACACTGACCAAGATTCCCCGCCG
>SKJZ01000130.1 GCA_007121755.1 Halorhodospira sp.
GACGGCACGGCGGCCGGTTGGAGGTGGTCCCGGGCCCCGTTACGAATGTTATGGAACGTATTGCCGGGGCGGGGTTACTGCCGGGCTCACCGGACGCGCCCTTCGGGTTCCCTGCGCTTCTCGACCGATCAGGAACGCGCGCAAAAACTCGCGGCGCTAACGCGCCGCTCAGACAGCTTGCGCGCTCTCCGCTTCGCGGAGTCCTGATCGGCCTCCGATGCTCGGCGCGTCCGGAGGCCGCCCGGCAGTAACCCCGCCCCGGCAATACGTTCCATAACATTCGTCTAACCAATATATTAAACGCACAAGATTAGATCATGCATAAGATAAAGCGTTTATCATCCTGTAACTGCATGCGTTCCTCGGCCGATCCCGGCTTTCAGCGGCTCATGAAGAGCGTGCGGTAAGTCACTGTATGCCCACGTCCATTGTTCTTTTCTTCGGTTGACACCCCTTGTAGTAGCAACCTATAGTGGTTCGAAGTGGGAGGAAGTGGATAAAAAGGGATCGCAAGGGCGAATTAGGGGGTGCGGTGTTTCGGGGGGTCAGCCAACTCAGTCTCGATGCTAAGGGCCGTGTGGTCTTTCCAGCGCGGCATCGTGACCGCCTGCACGAACACTGCGAGGGCGAGGTGGTGGCGACAATCGACTATCGCGACCGCTGCTTGGCCGTCTATCCCTTGCCGGAGTGGGAAGTCATTGAGCGCAAGTTGGTGGCATTGCCGGATCTGCAGCAGAGTGCCAAGCGGCTCAAGCGGCTTCTCATCGGACACGCCCAGGAGTTGCAAGTAGACGCCAGCGGTCGGGTTTTGGTTCCTACGCCGCTACGGGATTACGCCGGACTTGAGAAGCGGGTGGTGTTGATCGGTCAAGGGAATAAATTCGAGCTTTGGGACGAGTCGCTCTGGGAGGAGCGCCGCGCGGAATGGTTGGAAGAAGCCGTTGCCACGCCGGAAGCCGATCTTCCCGAGGAGTTGGGCCACCTCTCGCTGTGAGGGCCGTGAGACGTGATCGCTGTCGAGCAGGATAACGGGGCTTCTCGCGAAGAACACCGGCCGGTGATGAGCGCGCGGGTTATCGAGGGATTGGCGGTGCGCCCTGGGGGGATCTATGTGGATGCCACTTATGGGCGGGGCGGCCATGCGCGTGCCATTCTTTCCAGCTTGTCTTCCGGCCGTTTGATCGTGGCGGACCGGGATCCGACGGCCGTGGCGCACGCCGCTGGCGCTTTGGGCAGCGACCCCCGTTGCACGGTATGGCGCGCGCGCCTCTCTGAATTGCCGTCACGGCTGGAAGACGCTGGTCTCGCCGGACGCATTGACGGGCTGCTCGCGGATCTCGGCGTCTCGTCACCCCAACTGGACGATCCCGAGCGGGGATTCGGATTTCGCCGGGACGGTCCGCTCGATATGCGCATGGATCAGTCGGCAGGCGAATCCGCCGCGGATTTGCTGCAACGGTTGCCCGCACGGGAACTGGCGGGTGTATTGCGGCGTTACGGTGAAGAGCGAAGCGCCCGGAGGATAGCAGAGGCCGTGGTGGCCGCTCGCGAGGCGGGCGAGCCAGTGCGTACCACCGGAGAGTTGGCCGCGCTGGTGGAAGGGGTATTGGGACGGCCGGAACCGGGAAAGCATCCCGCTACACGGACGTTCCAGGCGCTGCGTATTGCGGTTAACGATGAACTCGGCGAGCTGGACGCTTTTCTGGACCGCGTGGTCGGGCTGTTGGCGCCAGGTGGGCGGCTGGCAGTGATCTCCTTCCACTCCCTGGAGGACCGCCGAGTTAAACGGGCCATCCGGAACGCTTCACGGGTGGGGGATCTGCCGCCCTCTGTACCGGTCGCGCCCGATCGATTGCGGCCACGTTTGAAACAGTTGGGCCGCGGCGAACGGCCTACTGAGCGGGAAGTGGCGGAGAACCCGCGGGCGCGCAGCGCCGTGTTCCGGTTGGCGGAGCGTTTGCCGTGAGTCGCGAGGGCTGGACCGTTCTGCTGCTGGTGGTGGCGGTGACCGCCAGCGCGCTCGCCGTGGTGGGAACCCGCCACGCGCATCGGGGCGCTTTTGTGGAGTTGCAGGCGGCCACGGCCGAGGCTGACCGGCTTCAGGAGGAGTGGGGCATGCTGCAGCTGGAGCAGGGGGCGTGGGCGGGCCACAGCCGGGTGGAGCGACTCGCCGCCGATGAACTGGAGATGGTGTTGCCGGAGCGTGAGGAGATCGACACGGTCGTGCGCCGAAACCGGGAGGGGGAGTGACGACGAGACCGCGCCGCAATGAGGATCTGAATCCGCCAGGGTGGCGGCTCGGGCTGGTGCTGGCGGTCGCCGCCGTGGCGGTGGTGGTCGTGCTGCTGCGCGCGATCGATCTGCAGGTGTTGAACCGCGATTTTCTTCTCCATCAGGCCGACGCCCGCCACTTGCGGACGGTCGAGGTGCCCGCCAACCGCGGTGTCATTACCGACCGGCACGGCGAAGCGCTTGCGGTCAGTTCGCCGGTGGACTCCATTTGGGC
>SKJZ01000244.1 GCA_007121755.1 Halorhodospira sp.
AAAAACCGACCGAGTGCGGGTGTGGACCTCCTATCGGGGGCGTCGGCGGCATGGACACCGCCGTCTAGCGTACAGGGATGTATTCACCGCGCCCCCCGCTAGGAGGTCCACCCCCGCCCTCGGCCGGTTTTTCGAGCCCCCCCTATGGCCACCAGTGCAGAAACAGTGCCACACGGTTTTTTTCTCTCATATTCAATCTGTTGCGTCGTCGTTACAGCCACGGGACAAGGCGGTACCACCCGCCGTGTAAGGTTTGCCGACAGTAGCCGATGGCGCCCCAGCCCGCCGCGTGGCTACAATCGGGCCTTACAGCCGAACGGGACAGAAAGATCGTGCAAATTGAACTTTACGGTGTACTGAAAGAGGCCGCGGGGACCGACACACTGGAGATTCCGGCACCGGAAGGCGGTACCGTCGCCGCCGCGCTCGACCAGCTCGCGGCGAGCCACCCGGCGCTGGCAAAACACCTCGAGCGCGCCGCGGCGGCTGTCGGCGACCAACTGGTCAACCGCAACGCGCCGGTCGACGACGCGACGCGCCTGGTGCTGCTGCCTCCGGTAAGCGGCGGCTGAGCATCGCCCCTGCCTACCGCCTGAACAGCCACATGATGACCGTCAGGACGCCGACGGCCACCAGGACCACGCCGGCGACGATAAGCCAGCGGGAGAGATCGGGCACGACTTACTCCGCGGTCAGTGTGCGCACGCCCTGCTCCGAGCCCAACAGCATCAGATCCGCCGGACGAAGGGCGAAGAGCCCGTTGGTGACAACGCCGGGGATATTGTTCAGTGTCTGCTCCAGCTTCCTCGGCTCCATAATCGCCAACTCATGGACGTCGAGAATCACATTGCCGTTATCGGTAGTGAACCCCTCCCGCAACTCCGGCCGGCCGCCCAGGCGCACGATCTCGCGGGCCACGGTGCTGCGCGCCATCGGAATTACCTCGACCGGCAGCGGGAACTTGCCGAGCACATCTACCAACTTGCTCTCGTCGGCGACACAGACGAAACGCTCCGAAGCCGAGGCGACGATCTTCTCGCGCGTTAGCGCGCCGCCACCGCCCTTGATCAATTGCAGAAAACGGTTTGACTCGTCGGCTCCGTCCACATAGAGGGGCAGGCGCCCCGCGCTGTTGAGATCGACCACATCGATGCCGTGGCCGCGCAACCGCTCAGTGCTCGCCTCAGAACTGGAGACGGCGCCACGGATGCGATCACGCATATCGGCCAGGGCGTCGATAAAAAAGTTCACCGTGGAACCGGTACCCACACCGATGATCGTGCCCTCCTCCACGTACTCCAGCGCGGCTTCCGCCGCCAAACGCTTTTGCGAGTCGCCGGCCATGGTCTACCCCTCCTTCGTAATTGGATGCGCGAACGCGGTATTCTGTATGACTATGGCAAGTGATGATACCGAATTGAAGCCCCCGCGCATGACCTCCTCGCCGACGGAGGAACAGCGTTCGTACCTTGAGCGCATCCTCACGGCCTGCGTCTACGATGTCGCTCAACAGACGCCGCTGGAGACCGCCCCAATCCTATCGGCCCGGTTGGGTAACTCGCTGCTGCTCAAACGGGAGGATCTGCAGCCGGTCTTCTCGTTCAAGCTGCGTGGCGCGTACAACCGGATCAACCGGTTATCGGAGGAAGCACGCCACCGCGGCGTAATCTGCGCCTCGGCCGGCAACCACGCCCAAGGGGTCGCCCTCGCAGCGCGCCGCCTCGGCATCGAGGCCACCATCGTCATGCCGCGCACCACGCCCCAGATTAAAGTGGATGCGGTGCGCCGGTTCGGCGGCAAGGTCGTCCTCCACGGCGACGGCTACGATCCGGCGGCCGGGAAGGCGATGGAGTTGGTGGAGAGCCATGGACTGACCTATATCCCGCCATACGACCACCCCGACATCATCGCTGGCCAGGGCACCGTGGGCATGGAGATCCTCCATCAGCACCCGCGGGCCATCCACGCCGTCTTCATACCGGTTGGCGGCGGTGGCTTGGCCGCCGGTATCGCGGTCTACATCAAACAGTTGCGGCCCGATATCCGGATCATCGCGGTGGAGCCCGAAGACACGCCGACACTCGCGGTGAGCCTGGAGCAGGGCGAGCGCGTCACGCTCGACAAGGTCGGACTCTTTGCCGACGGCGTCGCCGTGCGGCAGATCGGCGAGTACACCTATCCGATCCTGCGCGACCATACCGATGAGGTCGTGCTTGTCAGCACCGATGAGATCTGCGCGGCCATCAAAGACGTCTTTGAAGAGACGCGCTCCATCCTGGAACCGGCCGGGGCGCTTGGCGTCGCCGGGGCCAAGAAGTACGCGGAGCAGTACGGCATCCGCGGCGAGACCTTGGTGGCCATCAACAGCGGCGCCAATATGAACTTCTCCCGCCTGGCCCACGTCGCCGAACGCGCCGAACTAGGAGAGCATCGAGAAGCGGTGCTGGCGGTCACCATCCCCGAGCGCCCGGGAGCCTTTCGCCGCTTCTGCGAGATCATCGGTACACGGCCCATTACCGAGTTCAATTACCGCATGGGCGACCCGCAAGTGGCCCACGTCTACGCCGGCATCGCGCTGCGCGACGGCGACCGGGAACGCCTCGAACTGGTGGAGACGCTGCGCGGGCAAGACTACCCCGTGCTCGACCTTACCCAGGACGAGATGGCCAAGGTCCATGTCCGCCACATGGTCGGCGGGCGCGGACACGGCGTCGAGCACGAAATCCTCTACCGTTTCGAGTTCCCCGAGCGCCTGGGCGCATTGACGCAGTTCCTGAACAGCATGGGTGATCGCTGGAATATCAGCCTGTTCCACTACCGGAACAACGGCGACGCCTACGGCCGGGTCTTGTGCGGCATCCAAGTGCCGCCGGACGAACGGGCCGAGTTCGTGGCATTTTTGGAGCGGTTGGGCTATCAGTACGCTGAGGAGACCGAGAATCCGGCTTACCGCCTCTTCTTGAGCTAGCGGGCCGGCCACTAGGGCGCCCGAGGACAACGCCGCCGCAGGAAAGAAGCCATGACCGCCGTCCGCGAGGCCATTGTCGATACTGCGTTGAATCTGGCGGAGGACCAGGGTTGGGAGGCCGTACGCCTCCACGATGTGGCCCGCCGCCTCGGCATTTCGCTGTCGACCCTCTCACGCTACTTCCGGGAGAAGGACGAGATCATCGATGCGTGGCTCGACCGGGCCGACGAGGCGATGCTCGCCGAAGCCGATCGCCCCGGTTTCGGCGAACTCCCTACCCGCGACCGGATTCACCGCCTGGTCATGGCGTACGTGGAGCGGCTCGGTGGGCACCGGCGGGTTACCCGGGAGATGATCGCCCATAAGCTGGAATTCGGGCACTTTCACGTCCAGTTACCGGCGATACTGCGCATCAGCCGCACGGTGCAGTGGATTCGCGAGGCGACGCGGCGCGACGACACCTTCTTTCTGCGCGGCCTGGAGGAGACGGCGCTGACCTCCGTCTTTGTGACGGCCTTCCTCGGCTGGCTGAAGGACGACAGCCACGGCTTCGAACAGACCCGGCGGCGACTCGATCGCATGTTGGCGACCAGCGAAGCCGCCGCTCGCGCCACGGTGCCGCGTCTGCGAAAATGGCCGCTGCCCAGTTTGCAGCTTCATATCTAGCCAAGCATTGGACCCCATTACGCACGCCATTAGCGGCGCCGTGGCCGCCCGCGCCACCGCACCAAAACCGAACCACGATCTGCCCGGACCGGGGGCCCGCACCGCCGCCGGGACTGCCGCGGCCCTCTTCCCTGATCTCGACGTAATCCTCCATTTGGTCGACCCCCTCTTTTATCTGACCTACCACCGCGGCGTTACCCACTCTCTGGTCATGGCTCCCGTATGGGCGCTGCTGCTCGCCGTCGCCTTCTCGGCCATCAGCCGCTGGCGCTACTCCTGGAGCACCTTTTACGGCGTCACCCTACTGGGGCTGGTGATCCACATCTTCGGCGATCTGCTCAACGAGTTCGGCACACAGATCTTCGCCCCTTTGACGACGGCGACGTTCACCCTGAACACCACCTTCGTCGTCGACCCGTATCTCACCGGCTTTCTCCTGGCCGGCCTGGCCCTCTCCTGGTGGTGGCGCCTGAATGCCGGGGCTGCCCTCGGCCTGCTGGCGTGCGCCGTACTCATCGCCGTACAGGCAACCCAGTACCAGCACGCCCGCGCCCTTGGGGCCGACTTGGCCCAGCGCACCGAGGCCCCGGCGGCGACGGTCCACGCCCTGCCTCAGCCGTTCTCACCATTCAACTGGCTGGTGGTCCTGGAGGAGCAGGACCGCTACCACCTGACCCGGGTCAACTTGGCACGCCGTAACGCCCTTGAGGCCGACGACGACCACTGGATCGGGTGGCGGATGGTGGCCGCCTACCGCCCCGCCGACGACCTGCGGTGGCAGGCTTTCCAGCGATACGATCCGCGCGACCCCGGGGGCGCACGCGAGGTGTGGTACCACCCGGAACTGGCCGACTACCGACGTTTCGCTGAACTGCACGCGCACTATGAGACGACCTACCGGCCCACGTGCATCTGGTTCCAGGACTTGCGGTTTCGCGCGCCGGAAATCCACCCGCCGTTCATCTACGGCGGCTGCGACGTATCCGGCCGGTGGCGGCTCCACCGCTTGGACCCTGTCACCGGCAACCCACGTCCGGCCGGCCGCGGGTAACACTAATCACGCAATGCATGGGAAGCTCGAAAATCGGTGGAGTGGCGTCCGTTTTCCCGTAACATCGGCGCTGACGCAAACACAGGACAAAGCTTCATGCATTTGACGAATCAACACGAACGGCTTACGGAAACGGCGGGCGCGCGGCGCCGCGTCTCCACGGTATCTGGCCTGACGGCCGCCTTCCTGCTGCTGGCCGGATGGCTTTTCCCTCTCCTGGCCGCGGCCGCCGGGACTGGCCACGCGGTCGTCTTCATGTACCACCGGTTCGGCGAGGACGATTACCCCTCCACCAGCGTCCGGCTGGAGCAGTTCGAGGCCCACCTCGACCACCTGGAAGAGAACGATTATCACGTCTGGCCGCTCGAGCGAATCGTCACCCGCATGGGGGAAGGTAAAGAGATCCCGGACCGGACGGTGGTGATCACCGTCGACGACGCTTACCTATCAGTCTATACCGAGGCCTACCCCCGCCTCCGGGAGCGCGGCTGGCCGATGACCGTCTTTGTCGCCACCGACGACGTCGACGCAGGGCGGCCCAGCAACATGAGTTGGGACCAGATCCGCGAAATGCGCGACAGCGGCCTGGTCACTTTCGCCAACCACTCAGCCACCCACGACTACTTGGTGCGGCGCGACCGGGACGAGCCGGACCGGGCATGGGAAGAGCGCATGCGCGACGACATCAACCGCGCCCAGCGCCGGCTGCAGGAGGAGTTAGGGGAAGAGACCAACGAGAATCCGCGGCTCTACGCCTACCCCTTCGGTGAGTACGACACCCGGCTGGCGGAGATCGTCACCGGCAAGGGCTACATCGCCTTCGGTCAACACTCCGGCGGAATATCGAACATCGACGACCCGCGCTCACTCCCACGCTTTCCGGTCAATGAACAGTTCGGCGACCTCAACGACTTCGCGTTGCGGGCGCGCTCCCTCGCCATGCCGGTGGCCGCAGTAGAGCCATGGGAGCCGATCCTTGACGACAACAACCCGCCGCGCATGGAGATCACCTTGCGGACCGGCGAACCCGTCGCCACCGGACGCCTGTCCTGCTTCGCCAGCGGCCAGGGCGCCATGGAGGTCGAGTGGCTGGACGCAGAGCGGACCCGCTTTGTGGTCCAGGCGGAGCGCGCCTTCGGCAAAGGCCGGGCGCGGTACAACTGCACCGCGCCCCACCGACGGGAGGGGGGACGCTTCTACTGGTTCAGTAAGCAGTGGTTGAACGATTGAGCCCCGCCCCGGCCGCCCAACGGCCTTTCGGGGCGCTCAATGCGTCAGCGCTCCGCCAGAACGACGTTCGAGACCTTTACCATATCGTTGACACGCATAATGGCCCGCAACTCCGAGACGTAATCCGCGCCGCGCTCGGAGTAGGCGGTCAGCGTGCCCGCCAGCAACACCGGGTCGAGAGGCTTACCGGACCGGCGCATAACCTGCCTCTCCATGCGAAACTCGTGATAGGCGTGGCCGACGTTGAGGTTGTAGTAGTAAGAGCGCACCGACCGCGCCAAAGACGGGAAGATCCGCACCGCGTAACGCTCGCCGTCAGGCCGCTCCTCGGGGACTAGCCCTTCGCCCTCAATCCACGTCCACTCGCCGAAAAGATTGTTGGCCTCCCGCGTGAAGCGCGATGTACCCCAGCCGCTCTCATTGGCCGCCTGGGCCAGGGCGAGGGCCGGCGGCACCTCATCGACCCGCCGCAACAGCCGCCGGAAGAAGTCGCCCTCTCCCACCGGCGCGTCCACCCGGTAACGCTCGGCCAACGCTTCCAGCCGATGGCGCTGCCCGTCGTCCAACTCGGGAAAGGCGTGCGCCGCCTCTTGGATGAACTGGCGTTTGGCCTGAATACGCTGGTTCTCGGCCAGAACGATGGGTGTCAAGACCCGCAGAAACGCCTCCTTGCGCTCATCCACGTGGAGGGTGTCCAGGTCGTCGGGAAAGCGCTCCACGGTTACCGGGGCGACCCGGTCGACCGGGGGCCACACGTCGTCATCGGCGTAACCGCGGAGCACCTCCAACAGCTCGCGGCTTCCCTCAGCCGACACCTGGAGCAGGGCCGGACGCTCTTCCTCCAGCAAGTCCTCGGTGACCTCCTCCTTCTCCGCCCGTTCCCCGGAGCCGGAGTAGAACTGCCACCACGCCAGCGCGGCCGCCAGCGCGGCCGCCATCCCCACCGCAACGGGGGCAAGAAGCGGCTTGGACGTACGCCGTTCACCGTCCGGTCCTGGGCTCGCCATGGGAAACACTCCGGGATCTGCAAGGGCAACCAGTATACCACCCGAACGTAATTACCTGACATAACCAGAGGATATTATCGGGTCACCGGCAGATGTTCTAAGTAACAAGCGCACGACGGCGAATGCGACACCTGTACGATCATCGCCTGTACAAAAGATTAACGGTCCATTGATTGACACCTCACGAGGGGCACGATTAGTCTCAGCCTTGGAAACATCGGGGCAAATTACCCGCTGTAACAGATGGTTATTACCCTGGGGACGTCCACCTTGGACGCCCCCGTCATACGCCGGGACTGAAGGCTCGATACCCTTTTTACCCCAACGGTATCGGCCCGCGCTCCGGATGGGAGGCCACGTTGGCGCGGATCCTGTTGGTGGAAGACAACGAGATGAACCGGGACATGCTCTCCCGGCGGCTTACTCGCAAGGGGTTCGAGGTGGAAATCGCCACCACTGGCGTGGAGAGCGTGGAGACGGCCCGGCTGCTCTGCAACTCCCTCGACCTCATACTCATGGACGTCAGCCTGCCGGAGATGGACGGCCTTGAAGCCACCCGGCGACTTAAGGCACCGGACTCCGAGTGCGGGAAGATCCCCGTCATCGCGCTGACCGCCCACGCCATGGCCAGCGACCGCAAAAAGGCGCTGGAGGCAGGATGCGACGACTTCGCCACTAAGCCAGTGGATTTTCCAAAGCTATTGGAACAGATTGAGGGGCTGATCTAATAGCTTTTGGTTCCGCATCCCGCACCAAGGAGGAGGGATCGTCCATGAGCCACGCCACACTCTCCACCAAAAGCGCCTCCACGTCGCTGCAGGATCCCCACGAAGCCGTCAACCGGATTGCCGAGGAGATCCGGCAACCGGAGATGGGCGGCGTCGTCCTATTTTGCTCACCGAACTACGACCTGGCGGCGCTGGGCTCCGCCCTGAAGGCCGCGTTCGATTGCCCGGTGGTGGGCTGCACCACTGCCGGGGAGATTGGGGCGGGGGAAGGCTACTTGGAGGGCGGCATTGTGGCCACCAGTTTCTGCAGCGCCGCCGTCTCCATGCACCCGGTGTTGCTCGAAGGGCTCTCCCAGCTGGACTCCCCCATCGTGGACCGGAAGATGGCGGCCCTGGAAAAGTTGGCCGGCGGCTTCGATCCTCGGCGGCAATTTGCGCTGCTGCTGGTGGACGGCCTCTCATTGAGTGAGGAGCGTGTCTGCTCCACCCTCTACGACCATTTGCGCGGCGTCTCGCTGGTGGGGGGATCAGCGGGCGATGAGATGAAGTTCCAGCAGACCGCGGTCTACCACGACGGCGGTTTCCACTCCGACGCCGCGGTACTGACCCTGTTCGACTGCCGGGTGCCGTTCCGCACCTTCCGCCTGCAGCACTTCGAGCCGGGGACGGCGCGGATGGTCATCACCGCCGCCCACCCCGAGACCCGCGTTGTCCACGAGATCAATGGGGCACTTGCCGCCGAGGAGTACGCCGCCGCCGTTGGTGTCCCGGAGGCGTCGCTGGGGCCGGGCGTCTTCGCCGCCAACCCGGTGCTGCTTAAGGTGGGCGGGGAGTACTACGTTCGCTCCCCCCAGGCAGTGCGGCCCGACGGTGCCCTCGTTTTCTACTGCGCCATCGACACCGGCCTGGTGGTGACCCTCGGCAAGGGGAGAGATATCGTCGGCCACCTGGAACGGGAACTTCTCAACCTGCAGGAAGAGGTTGGCGGCCTGGAGTTCGTACTGGGCTGTGACTGCATTCTTCGGCGCTTGGAGATGCAGCAGACCGGACAACTGGAGACAGTGAGCGGGGTGATGCAGAAGACGCGTTTCCTCGGCTTCAGTACCTACGGCGAACAGTACAACGGGCTTCACATCAACCAAACCCTGACCGGCGTGGCCCTGGGGCGGGGTGAGTCGGCATGAGCACCGCTGCCGAACTGGAGCAACGCATCCAGGAGTTGGAACGCACCCTGGAACGGCAGCGCAAGATCAACCAGGCGTTGATGGACCGGGTCGAGCACACCGTGGACGACGCCGGCGGGAACTACTCCCTGTTCGAGCGTAACGCCGTCCTGCGCGACGCCGTCCGACAGCGAACCCACGACTTGGAAGAGACCAACCGCGAACTCCGCCGGCAACAGGAGATCACCGAGGAGATGCGGGCGGCCCTGGAGGCGTCGGAGCGCGACTTTCGCAGCCTTTTCGAGGGCTCCCGGGACGCCATCATGCTCCTGGACGAGAAGGGATTTTTGGAGTGCAATGCCGCCACGCTGGAGATCTTCCGTTGTATCGATAAGGAGCAGTTCCTCGGCCACCACCCGGCCGAGTTTTCGCCTTTCCATCAAGAGGATGGGCGATCGTCCATGGAGGCCGCCGCCGCGTATATCGAGACCGCGATGCGTGAGGGGAGCGTCTTCTTCGAGTGGCTCCACCGCCGCCGTGACGGAGAGATCTTCCCCGCGGAGGTATTGCTCAACAGCGTGGAGTGGAAGGGACGACCCAGTATTCAGGCCGTGGTGCGCGACATCACCGAGCGCAAAGCGTCCCAGGCGGCGCTGGAGGCGGCCAGCCAAGCCAAGAGCGAGTTCCTGGCCAACATGAGCCATGAACTGCGCACGCCGCTTAACGCCATCATCGGCTACAGCGAGATGCTGCGCGAGGACGCCGAGGCCGAAGGCTTCGAACAGGCCGCTCCCGATTTGGACAAGATTCACTCGGCCGCCCACCACCTGCTGACCTTGATCAACGACATCCTTGATCTGTCGAAGATCGAGGCAGGACGCATGGATCTTTACGTCGAGACCTTCGACCTCAGCGTGGAGATCCAGCGCGCCCTGGCGACCATCACGCCGCTGGTGGAGCGAAACGGAAACCGCCTGGAGGTGAAGACCGGCCCCGACCTCGGGATCATGGAGAGCGACCGCACCAAGGTGCGACAGATCCTCTTCAACCTGCTGAGCAACGCCAGCAAGTTCACCAGTGAAGGCGTCATCACTCTGGAGGCGCTGCAAGGCGCCGGGGAATTGCTCTTCCGCATCTCCGACACCGGTATCGGCATGACCGCCCAGCAGATGGAGAAGCTCTTCCAGGCCTTTACCCAGGCCGACCCATCTACCACTCGGCGCTACGGCGGCACCGGCCTGGGGCTGGCCATCACCCAGCGCTTCTGCCACATGATGGGCGGAACCATCGATGTGGAGAGCCAGCCCGGTCAAGGGACCACCTTCACCGTGACCTTGCCGGCCGTCCTGTCGGAAGAGGCCCCGACAGAGGCGGAGGCAGCAGCGCCGGGGAGCACACCGGCCACCGGCGATGAAACGCCGGCGGCCGGCGATGGCGCCCGGACCATCCTGGTCGTGGACGACGACCCATCGGTCCTGGAACTGGTCTCACGCACCTTGACCCGGGACGGCTTCCACGTCATCACCGCCGACCACGGCGTTCGCGCGCTGGAGTTGGCGCGCGGCCACGGCCCCGCGGCCATCACCCTCGACGTCATGATGCCGGAGGTGGACGGCTGGTCGGTGCTCACTCAGCTCAAGGCCGACCCGGTCACGGCTGAGATTCCCGTGGTCATGCTCACCATTGTCAGCGACCGGGAGATGGGCTACTCCCTCGGCGCCTCGGACTACTTGATCAAACCGGTCAACCGGGACGACCTGCGCCGGGTGCTGGCCCGCTATACCGAGCCCCATCCCGCCGGCACGGTCCTGATCCTGGAAGACAACTTGGACGCCCTCGAACTGGCCCGGCGGGTCATCCAGAGCGAGGGCTACCGCGTGGTGACGGCGGAAGACGGGCTGGAAGGGCTGCAACACCTGGAACAGTGCTTGCCGGATCTCATCCTCCTCGACCTGATGATGCCGCGGATGGACGGCTTCGGCTTCCTCGCCGCGCTGCGCTCCCGGCCCGAGTGCGCCCGGATTCCGGTGGTGGTCCTCACCGCCATGGAGTTGACCCAGGAGCAACGGGACCGCCTAAATGGCCGCGTGGCGGAGATCCTGGAGAAGGCGAGCACGCCGGCTTCGGCGTTGCTGGAACAGATACGGCGCTTTGTGACCCATGCCGGTGCGGACCGGCGGAGCGTTGTCGTATGAACGAGGCCACACCCCTTTGCTCGGACGACGGACCGTGGGCCCACCGGGCGGCGCTGGTTCATATCCGCCAGGAGCTGCAGGCGCCCATCAGCGCCATCATCGGCTATACCGAGATGCTGTTAGATGAGGCTTCCGTTTGCGACTGCGGCGACCAGGCCCTGCCCGACCTGGAGCGGATCCGCCGAGCCGCCCACGAGTTGTTGGAACTCTCGGAACAACTGCTCGACCCTGACCGGCTGGAGGCGCTGGAGCCCGGCCATGACATGGCCGCGGTGGAGTCCCGCATCCGCCACGACCTGCGCAACCCTCTCAACGCCATCCTCGGCTATGCGGAGATGCTTCTGGAAGAGGCGGAGGACGGGGAGCTGCCGGTTATCGGGCCGGACCTCAAGCAACTGCTGGCCGAGGCCGGCCGGCTCCAAGAGAGCCTGGAGAGTGTCGTCAAGCTGACCCATGGCGACGAGCGGATCCCCACCGGCGGCGACACCCACGCCATGGCCGCCATGGCCGCGCACCTGGCCCGCTCCATTCAGCCCACGACCACCACCCGGGAACACGAACCGGGCCGCATCCTGGTGGCCGATGACAACGACTCCAATCGGGAGCTGCTAGTGCGGTGGATCGGGCGGCTCGGCCACCATGTCATGGCGGCCAAGGACGGACACGAAGCGTTGGCCCTGCTTCAAGAACAAGACTTCGATGTGGTATTGCTCGACTTGATCATGCCTGGGCTCAACGGCATCGAAACGCTCGGCATCATCAAGCAGGATCCGCGGCTCTCCGGCATCCCGGTCATCATGATCTCCGGCCTGCGGGAGATGGACGGCATCGTCCATTGCATAGAGGCCGGCGCCGAGGACTACCTGCCGAAACCAATCAACATGACGTTGCTGCGCGCCCGCTTGGGCAGCTCCCTCCAGCGTAAGCAGCTACGCGACCGGGAGCGATTGCATCTTCGCGAACTCGAGCGGGAGAAGCGGCGCAGCGAGGATCTGCTGCTGAACATCCTGCCCACCGCCATTGTGCCCCGCGTCCACGCCAACGAGGAGTTGATCGCCGACTACTACGATGCGGTCACCGTCCTCTTTACCGACTTGGTGCGCTTCACCGATCTCGCCGCCAAGACCGAGGTCAACGAACTGGTGGAACGCCTCAACCGTCTGTATTCCGATTTTGACGCCCTAGCCCAGCGTTACGGCGTGGAGAAGATCAAAACCAACGGCGACTCCTACATGGCCGCCGCCGGCCTGCCGGAGCCGCGGCCCGATCACGCCGAAGCGGCGGCGGCCCTAGCCCTGGAGATGCTGCGCTCGGTGGAGCGGATCAACGAGGGAATGAAGCACCCATTCCGTGTCCGCATCGGTCTCCACTCCGGGCCGGTGATGGCCGGTGTCATCGGCTCCCACAAGTTCGCCTACGACATCTGGGGCGACACCGTGAACACCGCGTCACGCATGGAGTCGTACAGCGAACCGGGGCGCATTCACGTCTCCCCCACCACCGCCCGCCTCCTGCCATCACGCTTCCACTGTGTCTCCCGCGGGGTCCGCCAGATCCGGGGCAAAGGGGAGATGGAGACGTATTACTTGGCCTCTCCCGCCATCTCGCGGATAGCCGCCCACTGATCCGGCGTCACCGGCACGATGGAGAGCCGGTTGCCCTTGCGCAGCAGCGGCAGCCCCTCCAGGCGCGGCGAACGGCGCATCTCCTGTAGGGCCACGATACGCGGCCACTTCTCCACGAAACGGACATCGACACAGTACCAGCGGGGCCGGTCGGAATCGCTCTTCGGATCGTAGTGCTCATCCTCCGGATCGAAGGCCGTGGGGTCGGGATACGCCTCGCCGGCGATCTCCATCACCCCGACCACGCCCGGCGTCTTGGTGTTGGAGTGGTAGAAGAAGGCCCGGTCACCAGGACGCATGTGGTCGCGGATCATGTTCCGCACCTGGTAGTTGCGCACCCCGTCCCACATCTCGACCCCGTCCGGCGCCGCCTCCAAATCGTCAATCCCGAAGCAGTCGGGCTCCGACTTCATCAACCAGTAGTTCATACCCACTCCCGCCACCGGCCGCTGGTCCGCCGGCGAAAACGCACGATCCCCCGCTCCGTAATCACGGCCCGCAACGGCACATCCCACGCCGCGCCGGGCAACGAGGCCACCTGCTGGCAGGTGTAGGCGAGCCCCACCACCCGCACCGGGTGCCAATGCCTGCCGTGCAGGAACGAGAAGGTGGTGTCGTAGTAGCCGCCGCCCATGCCGAGGCGGCGCCCCAACGGATCGAAGCCCACCAGCGGCGCCAATACCAACGAGAGCGAGGTGGCCGCCACCACCGGTCCGCTGTTTGGGGGTGGCTCCGCCAGCCCGTACCGGTTCCGCCGCAACGGCCCGTCGGGGCGACAGCGGCGGAAGTGGAGCCGGCGGCTGCCGGGGACCACCACCGGCAGGTAGACCTGCACCCCTTCTTCGTGGAGGGCGCGGATCAACTGCCGCGTGCCCACCTCACCATCGGCGTCCAGATAGCAGGCGACCCGGCGGGCGCCACAGCGGCGCACCAGTGAGAGAGCGTGCTTTTGGATCTTTCGGTCGGCGAGGCGCCGGTAGCCACCCGACAGGGCGCGGCGGCGACTGCGCAACTGGCTCCGGATGACGGGCTTCGACTGCAAGGCGTGGGGCTATCCTTCTGGCACGTCTCCGGCGGGGACAGGCGTGCGCCTTGAAATCAAGGACGGAGACACTCCCCGCAATGCCGTACGGGCCTCGCCCTTGAACCCTTAGGTTCAGTTGGGGAGGAGGGGCTGGCCTTAGGCTTTCCACTGCGAGGTGGACTTGCACACCAGCCGGCCCACACGAGTCCCCGGGGCGTCGATATGAGGCTCAAGATCACTCAGCCCGACCTCGCACACCACAGGGAGTGTCATGGCTCCATCATGGCCCAGGCGCGGGAGGGGCGCAAGGCGGGATCGCCGATTACTGGCCGTCGACCGCCTCGGCGATGCGCGCATCGAGGGCGGCGATGCGCTGCCGGACATCGGCCATCCGCTCATTATCGGCCTGGGCGGCGAGAAGTTCGTGGGCGATGTTCAGCGCCGCCATTACGGCGATACGATCCGTTCCGACCACCTTGCCGGCGGCACGAATCTCGCGCATCTTGCGGTCGACGTAATCCGCCGACTGCAGCAGCCCCCCCTTAGCCTCCGGCGGGCACGCTACGGTGTAGTCGTGATCGAGTATGGTGACCTTGACCGGCTGTGACATGATCAATCGTGCTCCATCGCCTTGAGGCGACTGATGATAGCCTCAATCTGCGCCCGCGCCAGGTCGTTCTTCTCCTGTAGCGTCGCCCGATCCGTATTGAGTTGTGCCTGAGACTCCCGCAAGGCGTAGTTCTCCACACGAAGCCGCTCGCAAAGGCGCAGGAGCTCCTCCACCCGCTGCTCCAGTCGAACCAGCTCTTCGACCGAGTTATCAGGCACTTGGCAACACCTCCTAAAGTTCCACTATAGAATGGTGCAGCGCGGCGGTCAATGACGGCCGTAAGCTGGTTGATGGGCGTAAGGCGTGGCCGGCGGCGTCTCCCCATCGGCAACGTCGAACGGAGCGACCGCCCGGAGCCGGATCAGCCCCGAAGGGCGCGCACAGGGATGTGCGCGCCGGCCTGCGCGCATGGACCGATTCGCCGGGAACGAATCGGGTCGCGCAAAGCGCGCCCGCAGGGTGCGGGCCAAGGATGGCCCGCAACAACGCGTCAGGCCGGGCCCGGCGGAGGGCGAGGAGCGCAGTGGGTCGCCGATGGGGAGACGCCGCCGGCCACGCCTTACGCCCACCAACCGGCTTCCTTGCTATCCTGGTTGGTCGGTAACCGGAGGCTAGAACGATGGAGTGGGGTGAGCGTTACGATTCGGTAACGGAGATTCTGGAGAGTGTCGGCGCCCATATGGACGCCGCCGAAAGCCACGGAACGCTCTGTGGGATGCTAAGCGGGCCCAAGGGAGCCGAGCGCGCCGAATGGATGGCCGAGGTATTGGCCGACACCGAACCCCGGGGGGAGGCCGCCCGCGCATGCCTGGAGGCGTTGAGCATGCTGTTCGACGAGACCGCCTCGTGGCTCGCCGACGACTCTTTCGGCTTCGACCCCCTCCTGCCGGAAGATGAAGTGCCTCTGCCGGTACGCGCCCGCGCCCTCGCCGGATGGTGCCAGGGTTTTCTTTACGGGCTGGCGCGCACCGGGCCGGATGCCGATGCCGACCTCCCCCCCGAGTCGCGGGAAGCCCTGTCGGACATGGCCGAGATCGCACGGGTGGCGGCCGCGCCCGATGAAGATGAAGACGACGAAGAGTCGTACGCCGAATTGGTCGAGTATGTGCGCGTCGCGGTCATGCTCTATCGCGAGCATGTTCAACGCAGCCGTCCGCTGGGGGAGGAGTGATGAACCGAGAGGCCGCAACCTTCGACGCCGTCGCCGAGGCGTCTCGTCACCGCGAACAACTCGCTCGGCTGATCGGGGAAGACGGTGTCGCCGTCATCCCCGCCGCTCTCGAACAGCCGCGCAACCGCGATGTCCACCATCCGTTCCGGCAGGACAGCGATTTCCTCTACCTCACCGGATTCCCCGAGCCCGAGGCCGTAGCGGTGATCGCGCCGGGACGTCCCGACGGGGAGTTTGTCCTCTTTTGCCGGCCGCGCGATCCGAAGCGTGAACAGTGGGACGGGCGGCGCGCCGGCCCCGACGGCGCCATCGCCGGCTACGGCGCGGACCAGGCCCACCCCCTGGACAACCTCGATGAAGAGCTGCCCAAGCTGCTCCTGGGACGCCGGCGGGTCGTCTTTCCGCTTGGGCGGGACGAGGCCTGGGACCGGCGCCTGCTGGAGTGGCTGCGGCGGGCCAGAGGCATCGCCCGCAACTGTCCCACCCTCCCCACTGCCGTCGAGTTGCCGCAGCGCTCCATCCACGAACTGCGGCTGATCAAGAGCCCGGCCGAGCTCGAGGCAATGCGGCGGGCCGCCGGCGTGACCGTCACCGCCCACCGCCGCGCTATGCAGGCCGTTCATCCGGGGATGCACGAGTACGAACTGGAGGCGGAGATTCTGTCCATTTTCCACCGTCACGGCGGTGAAGCGGCCTATCCGACCATCGTCGCCGGCGGTGATAACGCCTGCATTCTTCACTACGTGGAGAACCGCCGGCGACTGCGCGCCGGCGACTTGGTGCTGATCGACGCCGGCTGCGAACTAGAAGGCTACGCCGCCGACATCACCCGCACGCTTCCCATCAGCGGAACCTTTACCGGCGAGCAACGCGCGGTCTACGACTTGGTGCTGGCGGCTCAGTTGGCCGCCATCGACACGGTCACCCCCGGACGGAGCTTCGACGATTTTCACGCCGCGGCCACCCGCACCCTGGTCCAAGGGATGATCGATCTGGGCTGGTTGAGCGGCGAAGCCGACGCCTTGATCGAGGATAAGGCCCACCACGCCTTCTACCCCCACCGCACCGGCCACTGGCTCGGTCTGGACGTTCACGATGTCGGGCTGCCCGGCGAAGGCGGAGAGTGGCGGGCGCTACAAGCGGGCATGGCGCTCACGGTTGAACCCGGTCTCTATGTTCCTCCCGGCGCCGAAGGCGTCGACGAGCGCTGGCACGGCATCGGGGTGCGCATTGAGGACGACGTAGTGGTAACGGTGGACGGTCCAAAGGTCCTCACCGCCGGCGCCCCGAAGGAGCCCGACGAGCTGGAGTCGTGGATCGCCGCCGCGATGGGGGGTGGCGAGTCACCGGGGGATTAGCGCCGGAGATCCAGCCTTTCTTGCCGGTCAGTTCGTTGCCGGGGCGGCACATTACCGCTTGTCATCGGCAATGGGAATAATTATCGTTGCTCTTCTCTATCAAGGAATTGCTCGCTGGAGGATTCAGAACATGGTCCGACACCCGTTGCTCGGATTGACCGCGCTCGCCGGCCTCGCCGCCGCGGTGGGGCTGGCCGGTTGCGGAGCCGGTGACGACGAACTGACCGTCTACTCCGCCCGCCAGGAACACCTGATTAAGCCGATCTTCGATCGCTTCACCGAGGAGACGGGGATTGCGGTCCGCTATATCACCGATTCCGCCGCCCCGCTGATGGAGCGTTTGAAGTCCGAGGGCGATCGGACCAGAGCTGACATCTTGATGACCGTCGACGCCGGCAATCTCCACCAGGCGGTGGAAAACGGGCTGCTGCAGAGCGTCGACTCGGGGCTCCTGCGCCAACGCATTCCGGAGCATCTGCACGACCCCGAAGGGCAGTGGTTCGGCTACTCCGTTCGCGCCCGGACGATCATCTACCACCCGGACCGGGTCGATCCGGCCAATCTTGATACCTACGAGGGATTAGCCGATCAGCAGTGGCGTTACCGGCTCTGCATGCGCACATCACAGAAGGTCTACAACCAATCGCTGGTCGCGATGATGATGGCCCGCCTCGGTGAGGAGAGGACCGAGGAGATCGTCCGCGGATGGGTCACCAACTTCGCCACCGATCCCTTTTCCAACGACACCGCCGTGCTCAACGCGATCCAGGCCGGTCAGTGCGATGTCGGCGTCACCAACACCTACTACCTGGGACGGCTGCTGCGCGACGATCCCGATCTGCTGCTGGAGGTCTTCTGGCCCAACCAAGAGGACCGGGGTGTCCATGTCAATGTTTCCGGCGCCGGCATGACCCGGCACGCGACGCGGACCGAGGAGGCCTTGACACTGTTGGAGTGGCTTGCCGGGGACGATGCGCAGGAGATGTTCGCCGCGCTCAACCTCGAGTATCCGGCCGTGGAAGGTGTACCCCTCGACCCGATCGTGGAGCAGTGGGGCGAGTTTAATGCCGACACGCTCAATGTCTCCGAGGCGGGCCGGCTCCAGCGCCAAGCGACCATGTTGATGGACCGTGCCGGTTACCGCTAACGACCAATGGTGGAACCCACTGTGTTAAAGCCGCCCCGCCGGTTCATGGCGATCCGGCGGGCGTGGCGGCGGGTCGGTGGATGGCGGGCCTTCGCCTTGGCTACCGGGGCCGTATTCGGCGCGCCGATCCTGGTGGCGGTCGCCTCGTGGCTCTTCCCGGACCACGAGGTATGGAACCACTTGGCCGCCACCCTCCTGCCGGAGGTCCTGCGCAATACCTTTATTTTGATCTTCGGGGTCGGCTCCGCCGTGTTGGTCATCGGTGTCGGGCTGGCCTGGCTGACCGCAGTCTGCGAGTTTCCCGGCCGCAAAGTCTTCGACTGGGCGCTTATGCTGCCGTTGGCGGTACCGACCTACGTTCTGGCTTTCGTCTTCGTCGGTCTGTTCGAGTACGCCGGCCCGGTGCAGACGGCGTTGCGGGACGCGTTCGGACCGGAGATTTGGTTTCCGGCCATCCGCTCCGCTCCCGGCGTTGTCCTGGTCATGGCACTGGTGCTTTACCCCTACGTCTATATGTTGGCACGAGCCGCCTTCGTCGCTCAGGGGAGAGCGCCGCTGGAAGCCGCTCGCGTCCAGGGGCTGTCGCCGTCCGCAGCCTTCTTCCGGGTGGCGCTGCCCATGGCGAGGCCCGCCATCGCCGCCGGCACCGCGCTCGCGCTGATGGAGACACTGGCTGATTTCGGAGCGGTCTCCATCTTTAACTTCCAGACCTTCACCACCGCCATCTATCGCGCTTGGTACGGCTACCAGAGCCTGGAAGCAGCGGCCCAGCTCTCCGCCATTCTCCTGCTCATCGTCTTTTCGGGGCTGTGGCTGGAGCGGCGGGCGCGCGGCCGGGCGCGTTTCGATCAGCGCAATCACGACCGGGTCGAGCGCATCCAACTGCGTGGATGGAAGCGCTGGGGCGCCACCGGGGCAGCCGGCACCGTCCTCTTCTTCGGCTTTCTCCTGCCTGCCGCGCAGCTTGCGGTCTGGGCCTGGGGACAGGCCGACACCCTCGGCCCCGGCTACCTCAACCTAATCCGCAACACCCTCACCCTAGGCGGTATCGCCGCCGTTGCCACCGTCGCCGTTGCATTGCTTCTGGCCTACGGCCGGCGCGTCCAATCCGACACGATCACTCAGAAGGCCGTCGCCGTCTCCACGCTGGGCTACGCCATGCCGGGCTCGGTGCTGGCGGTGGGTATCATGCTCTCTTTCACCTGGATCGATCACAGCTTGGCGTGGCTGATCGCACCCTGGGGGGGGCTCGGTACGACTTTCCTTGCCGGCAGCGTGATTGCGCTGATCCTCGCCTACATGATCCGCTTCATGGCCGTCGCGTACGGCGCCGTCGACAGCAGCCTGGAGCGCATCCGGCCGGTGCTCCGCGACGCCGCCCGCAGCCTTGGCGCCAGGGAGCGCGAGGTGATTCGGCGGGTCTACATCCCGATGCTGCGGCCCGGCATCCTCACCGGCATCCTGCTGGTCGGCGTCGACGTAATGAAAGAGATGCCTGCCACACTGCTGCTGCGCCCGTTCGGTTGGGACACCCTCGCCTTGCGAATCTTTGAACTCACCGTGGAAGGCCACTGGGAACGCGCCGCGGTGCCGGCTGTCACCCTGGTGGTGGTCGGCCTCATTCCGGTGATCTTCCTGGTACGGCGCTCGTCGCGGTAGTGGCGTGCCACCGGTCCATTTGGGTTGGCGGGGGCGAATGCGTATAGTATTGCGCCACACTGAGCCACGAACCCCGTTACCGATGCCCCGCAAAACCCCGCTCTACGACGCCCACGAAGCCGCCGGCGCGCGCATTGTGGACTTCGCGGGCTGGGCCATGCCCGTGCATTTCGGCTCCCAACTCGCCGAGCACGAGGCCGTGCGCGCCGCCTGCGGACTCTTCGATGTCTCCCATATGGCGATCACCGACCTCGCCGGGGGCGGCGCGCGTGCGCTGCTGCGCGAAATCCTGGCCAACGACGTGGCGAAGCTCGACGAGCAGACGGACAAAGCGCTCTACAGCTGTATGCTCAACGACAACGGCGGCATCATCGACGACCTGATCGTCTACCACCGGGGCGGCGCCGATTACCGGATTGTCTCTAACGCCGCGACTCGCGAACGCGTCCGGCCGTATCTGGACGAGCGTGCGGCCCGGCACGGCGTGACGCCCGCCCCCCGGGATGATCTGGCGATGATCGCGATCCAGGGACCCCGCGCGGTGGAGATGCTCCGTACCGCGCTCGGCGACGACGCGGAGCCCGCCGTCGCACTGAAACCGTTCCACAGCGTGGAGACCGCGGACGCCTTCATCGGGCGCACCGGCTACACCGGAGAGGACGGCTTCGAGGTAATACTGTCCGCGCCCGCGGCTGGGGTGTTCTGGCGGCGGTTGATGCAAGCCGGCGCCCGGCCGTGCGGCCTCGGCGCCCGCGACAGCCTTCGCCTGGAGGCAGGGCTAAACCTCAACGGCCAAGACATGGATGAAGAGACCACGCCGCTGGAGGCGGGACTCGGCTGGACGGTCGCCTGGGAGCCGGAAGACCGCTTCTTCGTCGGCCGCCCGGCGTTGGAAGCGCAGCGACGCGACGGGCCGCAGTACCGCATGATCGGGCTGGTGCTGGAGGGCCGGGCCTTGCCGCGGCACGGCTGCGCGGTGCGCACCGACGCTGGCGACGGGATTATCACCAGCGGGGGGCACTCGCCGGTGTTGGGGCGCCCGATCGCGTTGGCGCGCATTCCGGCGGCGGCGCAAGACGGCTTCCAAGTCCATATCCGTAACCGCGAGGTGCCCGCGCGGGCGGTACGGCCTCCCTTTGTTCGTCATGGTAAGGTATGCGTTTAATCATCCACTCAATAGGTAACCGTCCCCGAAACCACGAGGATCACACACCATGAGCGAGGTTCCCCTGGATTTGAAGTACACCCGCAGCCATGAGTGGGTCCGGCTTGAGGACGATGGCACCGTTACTGTGGGTATCAGCGATCACGCTCAGGCGGCGCTGGGCGATCTGGTCTTCGTGGAACCGCCGGAGGCCGGGGCCGAGCTGTCCGCTGATGAGGCCTGCACGGTCGTCGAATCCGTCAAGGCCGCCTCCGATGTCTACGCGCCGGTCGCCGGAGAGGTCATCGAGGTCAACACGCTGCTCGACGACACGCCCGAACTGATCAACTCCGACCCGTACGGCGAAGGGTGGATCATGCGGCTGCGCCCCGCGGACGCGGCGGAACTGGACCGGCTGATGAGCGCCGACGACTATCGGCAGTTGGTCGCCGAAGAGTAACCGCGCTTTCCAACACGAGTATTCGTTTCATGCCTTTCATTCCGCACACCGAGGACGAAGTCCGCGAAATGCTCGACGCCGTCGGCGTTGACTCGCTGGACGCCCTTTTCGACGAGATCCCCGCGAGCCTGGCCACGGGCGGTCTGGAGCGCGTACCCGAAGGGCTCGGTGAAATGGAAGTCATGCGCCTGATGCGGGAGCGGGCGGCGACCGACCAGCAGCCCCTTTGCTTTCTGGGCGCGGGCGCCTACGAGCACCATATCCCGGCCGCGGTATGGGAACTCACCACCCGTGGCGAATTCTACAGCGCCTATACGCCGTACCAGGCCGAGGCGTCTCAAGGCACGCTGCAACTGGTCTATGAGTATCAGACCATGATGTGCGAGCTGACCGGGCTCGGCGTCTCGAACGCCTCGCTTTACGACGGCGCCACCGCCTTGGCGGAGGCCGTGCTCATGGCGGTACGCGCCAACCGTAAGGACAAGAGCCGCCGGATCTTAATGCCACGGACGGTCCACCCCGTCTACCGCAAAGTTGTCCAGACCATTGTCTCCAACCAGAACATCGAGCTGGTCGAAGCGCCATTCGACGACACCGTGGGCCGGATCGACCCGGAAAGTTTGGGCCGCTTCGAGGACATGGCTTTCGCGGCGGTGGTCATCCCACAGCCCAACTTCTTCGGTGCGCTGGAGGAGGTGGACCGGCTAACCGATTGGGCCCACAACATGGGGGCGCTGGCGATCGCCCTCTGCAATCCGGTCTCTCTGGCCGTATTGACCCCGCCGGGCGAGTGGGGCGGCCGCGGCGCCGACATCGCCTGCGGTGAAGGCCAACCCCTGGGAATCCCGCTCAGTTCGGGAGGCCCGTACTTCGGGTTCATGACTTGCCGCAAGGAGCACGTGCGGCAGCTGCCGGGCCGGATTGTCGGCCGCACCGTCGACGCCGACGGCCGTACGGGGTACACACTGACCCTGCAGGCTCGCGAACAGCATATCCGCCGCTCCAAGGCGACTTCGAATATTTGCACCAACCAGGGCCTGATGGTCACGGCGGCGACGATCCACATGGCTCTACTGGGCGCCGAGGGCCTCGCCCGGGTGGCAGCCGACAGCCACGCCAACACGCGTGAGCTGGTACAACGGCTTATTGCCATCGCCGGTGTCGAACGCTGTTTCGACGGTCCGTTTTTCCATGAAACACCGCTGCGCTTGCCGGCCGAGGCTGGGGAAATACTGGAAGGTTTGTCCGCAGAAGGTATCCTTGGGGGGTACGACCTTGCCAACGACTACCCCGAACTCGGCGACGCCGTGCTTGTTTGCGCCACGGAGACACGGACCGGGGCGGATATCGACGCCTACGCCAACGCCTTGGGAGCCTGTCTTCGCGGTAGCCAACGCGCCCGGGCATGAGCCGTTTTCGGCCATCCGGAGGAACGCGAAATGGCAGAGATCACAATCAAAGGGCAGCCCGGCCGCACCGTCGGCGAATTGCCCGCCGTTGGTGCTTCGGTACCCGATTTTCGGCTGGCGGACCGGGATTTCAACGACCGGACCCTTGCCGATTTTCAAGGCCCGCTGCTGCTGAATATCGTATTGAGCCTCGACACTTCAGTTTGCGCCGCGTCGGCCCAACGATTCAACGAAATGGCGAAACGATTTCCGGGAGTGACAATGGCCACCGTCTCCGCCGACCTCCCTTTCGCCCAGAAGAGGGTGTGCGGTGACAGCGGGCTGGACAACATGACCACACTCTCCACCATGCGCGGGGAGGGCTTCGGTCGTGACTACGGGGTCAGGATCGCAGACGGTCCCCTGGAAGGATTGTGCTCCCGCGCCGTAGTGGTGATCGGCGGCGACCGGCGGGTACTGTATACCCAGTTGGTCTCGGAGACATCGCAAGAGCCCGATTACGACGCCGTCGAGCAGGCATTGGCATCATGATCCAAGAGGAGGATAACGTGTTGATCTTTGAGCTGAGCCGGCACGGCTGCCGGGCTAGTGCCCAGGCCCCGCGCCAACGCGCCGATACGGGCAGTCTGCCGCGGCGTTTTCTGCGCCGTAACGCGCCTCAACTGCCCGAAGTTTCGGAGTTGGAGGCGGTGCGCCACTATACTCGGCTCTCTCAAAAGAACTTTGCGATCGACACCCACTTCTACCCTCTCGGCTCCTGCACGATGAAGTACAACCCCCGGGGAGCCAATGCGGCGGCGATGCTGCCGCAGTTCTTGGAACGGCATCCGCTGGCCCCCGCCTCCACCGGGCAGGGCTTCATGGCCTGCATTCATGAGCTTCAGGACTATCTAGCCGAGGCCAGCGGGATGCGAGCCGTCACGCTATCGGTTATGGCGGGGGCGCAGGGGGAATTCGCTGGCGTGGCGATGATCCGCGCCTACCACACGGCCAGGGGCGACACCGCGCGTGATGAGATCCTGGTGCCCGACGCGGCTCACGGCACCAACCCGGCAACCGCCACCATGTGCGGCTACAAGGTGCGTGAGATCCCGACCGGGGCCGACGGGGACGTCGATATGGACGCCCTGCGAGAGGCGTGCGGCGAACGCACCGCGGGAATCATGCTGACCAATCCGTCGACCGTCGGCGTCTTCGAACGGCGCATCCAGGAAATCGCGCAACTTGTCCACGAAGCGGGCGGTCTGCTCTATTACGATGGGGCCAACCTCAACGCGATCTTGGGCAAGGCCCGGCCCGGCGATATGGGTTTCGACGTAATCCACATGAACCTGCACAAGACGTTTTCCACGCCTCATGGCGGAGGCGGCCCCGGCGCCGCGGCCGTCGGGGTCGGAGAACGGCTGCTGCCGTATCTGCCCATCCCGCGGGTCGTTAAGGAGCATCACGGATACCGGTGGCTTGACGAGAACGACTGTCCGGACTCCATCGGCCGCCTCGGTACGTTCGCGGGAAACGCCGGAATTTTGTTGCGCGCGTACGCCTACGTGCGCATGCTCGGCCGCGAGGGCATGGTCCGGGTGGGCGAGTACTCGACCCTGAACGCCAACTATCTGATGGCCCGTCTCCGCGACGCCGGGTTTACCGTTGCCTACCCCGAACGGCGCGCCAGCCACGAGTTCATCATTAGCCTGAAGCGGGAAGCGAAGGAGATCGGCGTAAACGTCATGGACTTCGCCAAACGGCTGCTGGACTTGGGCTACCACGCCCCCACCACCTACTTCCCGTTGCTCATCTCCGAGGCGCTGCTTATCGAGCCCACGGAAACAGAGTCGAAACGCGAACTCGACGGCTTCGTCGATGCCATGGTACGGATACGTCAGGAGGCCAAGGACAACATCGAGACCGTAAAGGGGGCGCCTTATCGGTTGCCGGTGCGCCGTCTTGACGACGTCAAAGCAGCCCGCGAGCTGAACCTGCGCTGGACCGCGCAAGGGTAACGATCAGCCGCGCACGCCACCGGCCGCATGGCGCCAAAGCCGGCACCACGCGTATAAGGCCGAATGGCCCTCTTGAAACTTGAACCTCACAACTTACATCTTACGGACTTTTTGGAGGGACTCCATGTCTGCCATTATTAGCGGCTCCACCGCTTTCGACAACATCATGGTCTTTCAAGACCGCTTCCGGAACCACATCCTTCCGGAGCAGGTACACATCCTGAACGTTTCGTTTCTGGTTCCTGAGTTGCGGCGGGAATTCGGCGGCTGTGCCGGAAACATCGCCTACAACCTGAAGCTCCTCGGCGAAGAGCCGCTGCCACTGTCCACCGTCGGCGCGGACTTCGGCCCGTACGGCGACTGGATGACCGCCAAGGGCATCGACCAGCGCTGCGTACACGTGATGGAGGACGCCTATACCGCCCAGGCGTATATCACCACCGATATTGACGACAACCAGATCACCGCCTTCCACCCCGGAGCGATGGCGCTTGCCCACCACGTTGACGTCCCCACCAACACCGGCGCCAATCTCGGCGTGGTCGCCCCCAACGGTCCCGACGGCATGGTCAAGCACGCGCGGCAGTTCGTTGACGCGGGTATCCCGTTTATCTTCGACCCCGGCCAGGCGCTCCCGCTTTTCGACGGGGACCAGTTGCGCGAGTTCATCGGCCACGCCACCTGGGTGGCGGTCAACGACTACGAGTCGCGTCTGGTCTCTGAGCGGACGGGATGGTCCCCTGAGGAAGTCGCCGAACAGGTGGAGGCGCTGATCGTCACGCGTGGCGGCGAGGGCTCATACATCTACACCGGCGGCGAGAAGATCAAGATTCCGGCGGCCAAGGTCAGCGCCGTGGTCGATCCCACCGGCTGTGGCGACGCCTTCCGCGCCGGCATCCTGTTCGGCCTCATTCGCGGGCTGGATTGGGAGACCACGGGGCGCATCGCTTCCCTGATGGGCGCCGTTAAGGTGGAGCACCACGGGACGCAGAACCACACCCTGACCCAGGAGCAACTCCGGGCGCGGTACATGGAGTCGTTCCACGCCGAGTTGGAGCCGGCGCTTACCATGTAGGTTCGGTTCGGGCGCGGCGGCGGCGAGTATGCTGCAAACGTCCGTGGATTGGAGCGAGGCCTTTGAATCGGGACTCCGGCGTCACCATCGACCTCGAAACCGGCTTGGTGCAACCGGCGGTTCATCGTCCTTCGCCCAATCAGGACGCGCGCCCCGCCGACTGCGCCATCGATCTGGTGGTGCTTCACGGGATCAGCCTTCCGCCGGGGGCGTTCGGTGGCCCTTGGGTCGACCGGCTGTTCACCAACCGGCTCGACCCGGCGGCCCACCCCTACTTCCGGGAAATCGCCCACCTGCGCGTCTCTTCACACCTGTTCGTCGGCCGCGAAGGCCATATCGTCCAGTACGTACCGCTCCACCGGCGCGCTTGGCACGCCGGCCGCTCGTCCCATCAGGGGCGGCCCGACTGCAACGATTTCTCCATCGGCATCGAAATGGAAGGCACTGACGAGAGCGCCTACACCGAAGCGCAGTACCGGACGCTGGACCGCCTCCTACCGGCCCTGATGGCCGTCTACCCCGGCATCGCCGCCGACCGGATCGTCGGGCATTGCGACGTCTCACCCGGCCGCAAGACCGATCCCGGTCCCTGCTTCGACTGGGAGCGGGCACGCCGAGCCGTGCTGTCTAATCGTGACCACGGCCGCGAGACGACTCGGGACAGAGTAGGCTGACCCGTTTTCCCTCGCCCTCCGGATCCACTCTTACCGCCGTCAACGTCCCTCCCCACAAACAGCCGGTATCGATCGAGAGCACGCCGTCCTGGTGGTGGAAGCCCAAACGCGACCAGTGGCCCGTCACCAACGTAACCGGGTCCGGCACGGAACGAAGCCGGCGCCGAGTCTCGAACCACGGGATATAGCCGTCCGGCGCCCCTTCGGGCGCCCCCTTGTAGCGCAGCTGCAACGCTCCATCGGCGTCCGTAAAACGCATCCGCGTAAAGGCGTTCGTGATATAGCGCAGCCGGTCGTAACCCGACAGATCATCCGACCACTCGTTGGGCCGGTTGCCGTAGATGTGGCCCATCAGATCGTTGAAGCCGTCACCGCGCAGCTCCCGCTCCAACTCTTCGGCGTAGCCCCTCGCCGCGTCGACACTCCACCCCGGCGGCAAGCCCGCGTGGACCATCGCGTAACCCAGACCGGCGTCGAGATGCATGAGCGGCCTGCGGCGCAACCACTCCAAAAGCTCCGGGCCGTCGTCCGCATCCAACACCGCCCGCAGGGTGTCATTGGACTTCAGCCGTCCGTGACCACTCCAAACCGCGAGTAGGTGGATGTCGTGATTGCCGAGCACCGTGACGGCCGCCTCGCCCAACTGCCGTTTGACCAGCCTGAGCACGCCCAACGAGTCCGGACCGCGATTGACGAGATCGCCGACGAACCAGATTCGATCCTCCGATGGATCGAAGGCCACCGCCTCCAGGAGCCGTTCCAACGGCTCCCTGCACCCTTGAATGTCGCCGATGGCGTAGACAGCCACGTTACTCCCCCCGATTACGAGACGGAACGCTGTTTACC
>SKJZ01000145.1 GCA_007121755.1 Halorhodospira sp.
CCCGAGGAGCGGCGGCGGCGGTTCAGTGAACTGGTCCAGCGCCTCTCCGAACTCTCCTCCCGATTTCAGGAGCACCTGCTGGACGCCACCAACGCCTGGACGCGGCCGGCGACCGCGGAAGAGCTGGACGGCCTGCCCGAATCGGCGCTGGGGATGGCGCGCCAGGCCGCAGAGCGCGCCGGCGTCGAAGGCTACCAGTTGAACTTGGAGCCGCCCACCTTCCTGGCGGTGATGACGCACGCCCGGAGCCGGGAGCTGCGGCGGGAGATCTACGAGGCCTACGTTACCCGCGCGTCCGAAACCGGCCCCCACGGGGGGCGGTGGGACAACACGCCGCTCATGGAGGAGATCGTCGCCTGCCGGCGGGAGCAGGCCGCGCTTCTCGGTTACGGTAACTACGCGGAAGTCGCCATGGAGCGCCGGATGGCGCGAACCCCCGAAGAGGTCCGCTCCTTCCTTACCGAACTGGCGGAGCGCGCCCGATCGAAGGCCGAGGCTGAATTGGAGGAGGTCCGCCGGTTCGCCGCCGAGAGTGAAGGCGTGAAGGATCTGCAGGCGTGGGATCTGGCGTACTTCAGCGAACGGCTCCGGGAACAGCGCTTCGAACTGACGGAAGAGGAGCTGCGTCCGTACTTCTCCGCCGAGGCGGCGGTCGGCGGCCTGTTCCAGGTGGCCGGACGGCTCTTCGGGGTCCGCTTCGAGCCGCGTTCCGACGTGCCCTTCTGGCATGCGGATGTCCGCTACTACGAGCTGCTGGACGCCGACGGAACGGTGCGCGGAGGGCTCTACCTCGATCTCTACGCCCGCCCCCATAAGCGCGGCGGCGCGTGGATGGACGAGTGCCGGGTGCGCCGGCGTATCGGCAGCGAAGGGGGGATCCAGTTGCCGGTGGCCTACTTGACGTGCAACTTCACGCCGCCGGTCGGCGGCAAGCCGGCGCTGCTGACTCACGAGGAGGTGGTGACGCTTTTCCACGAGTTCGGCCACACCCTTCACCACCTGCTGACGCGCCAGGAATGGCAGCCGGTGTCGGGGATTCACGGCGTCGAGTGGGATGCGGTGGAGCTGCCGAGTCAATTGTTGGAGAACTGGTGTTGGGAGCGTGAGGCGTTGGATCTCTTCGCCGTCCACCACGAGACCGGTGAGCGTCTGCCCGAAGACCTACACCGCCGCCTGCGCGCCACCCGGGACTTCCAGGCCGGAATGAAGCTGCTGCGCCAGTTGGAGTTCTCTCTCTTCGACCTGGAACTGCACACACTGCCGGAGGCGCCGGACGCGGCGGGGATTCAGGCCGTCCTGGACGGGGTCCGGGAGCGGGTGGCGGTGGTGCGTCCGCCCGAATTCAACCGCTTTCAGCACTCCTTCGCCCATATCTTCGCCGGGGGGTACGCCGCCGGGTACTACAGCTACAAGTGGGCGGAGGTCTTGTCGGCGGACGCCTTCGAGCGCTTCGTGGAAGAGGGGCTGTTCAATCCCGATACGGGACGGGATCTGGCGCGGGCGATCCTGGAGCAGGGCGGCTCGGCGCCGGCGCGGGAGCTGTTTCGAGCGTTTCGGGGGCGGGAGCCGAGCATCGAGCCGCTGCTGCGGCAGATGGGGTTGGCGGCGTGAGCGGGTTAGTTCCCCAAAATCCTCTCGATCAACCCGCTCAGGTTCTTCCGGTCAGCCGCCGACAGCCGACCCATGCTTTTGACAATGCGGCTCTGCTCGATAGTGGCAATCAGTGGCTTGAGCATCGAAGGCTTGACCAGCCCCGCAGCCTGCCAATCCTGCAGGAGTACTTCATCGGCGGTTAGTGGCTGCCGGATCTGGCTGGTGATCGCCATCAGGACGATGTCGGGACGGTTCCGTTGATAAGATTTTCCACTGATTATGACGGCGGGGCGTTTCTTGGTGGAGTGCAGGTTGGTGAATGGAAATTCCACCAATACGACATCGCCGTAGTCATAGCCGGTCGTAGACGGCATCGTCATCGTTATCCCAGATTTTGGCAAAGCTCGCCTCGGAGGCGTGTGCGTAGCCCTTACGCAAACGCTGGTCCTGATCGCGCTGGTGCAAGAAGTCGATGAAGTCCTCGACCTCGGTCAAGCGTTCCGGCGGAAGATGTTCAAGTTTTTCCAGGACTTGTCGTACTTGTGTTTGCACGGCCAACCACCTATGTCCAAGTTCCCGAACAGACTGTATGGTGGACATTGTAGTTTCCGGAAGCAAGAATCGCTCATTTGTGGACAACACCGTATCGGCCCTTACATGGTGCCTTCGCTGCCGTCGGGCCTCTGATAGATCAGGTCGAAGACCTTGTGCCCACGGCGCAGGCCCCGGCGCTCGAACTTGGTTTCGGGCCGCGGGGGCGGGTCCGGCAGGTAGTGGTGGGGGGCGGCGGTGTTCGCGAAGTGGTCATCGTCCTCAAGAAGCTCGCTCATCCACTCCGCATAGTCTTCCCAGTCGGTGGCCAGGTGAAGAACACCGCCGGGCTCCAGGCGGTCGGCCGCCAGGTCGAGGAAGGACCGTTGGATGAGCCGCCGCTTGTGGTGGCGCTTCTTCGGCCACGGGTCGGGGAAGTAGATGTGAATGGCCGCCAGGCTCCCCGGCGGCAGGTGGCGGCTCATCACTTCCACCGCGTCGGCCACCAACACCCGCAGGTTGCTCACCTCCGCCTCTTCGGCGGCCAGCAGGCAGTGGCCGACGCCGGGGCGGTGGACCTCCACGCCCAGGTAGTTGCGATCCGGGTCGGCGGCGGCCATGGCCACCAGGGTCTCGCCGTTGCCGAAACCGATGTCGAGCACGCACGGGGCGGCGCGGCCGAAAAGGGCGGCCAGATCGAGGGGGCCAGGCGGCAGGTCCACGCCGTAGACCGGCCACAGCCGCTCCAGCGCCCGCTGCTGGCCCCCGGTCATCCGCCCTTCGCGGCGGACGAAGCTGCGCAGGGGGCGGTGCCCGGCAGGACGGTTCACTCGAAGAAGGTCCCCTCGGTGGGGGAGGACGGGTCGGCCTGGGCACGGCGCGGCATGCGCCCGGCGCGGAACGCCTCGCGCCCGGCCTCCACCGCCTTGCGCATGGCGGAGGCCATCAGCACCGGATCGCGGGCGGCGGCGATGGCGGTGTTCATCAAGACGGCGTCGCACCCCAGCTCCATTGCCACGGCGGCGTCGGAGGCGGTGCCGACGCCGGCGTCCACCAGCACCGGGACGGTGGCGTTGCGGACGATCTCGACGATGTTGTACGGGTTCTGGATACCCAGGCCGGAGCCGATGGGCGCCGCCAGCGGCATGACCGCCACGCAGCCGATCTCTTCCAAGCGGCGGGCGGTGATCGGGTCGTCGCTGGTGTACGCCATCACCTCGAAGCCCTCGTCCACCAGGATCTTCGCCGCCTCCAGCGTGGCCGGAACGTCGGGGTAGAGGGTGCGCTGGTCCCCCAGTACCTCCAGCTTGACCAGCGTGTGGCCGTCCAACAACTCCCGCGCCAGGCGGCAGGTGCGAATGGCGTCCTTGGCCGTAAAGCATCCGGCGGTGTTGGGGAGGATGGTGTAGCGGTCGGGTGGCAGCACCTCGAGCAGGTTCGGCTCGTCCGGGTTCTGGCCGATGTTGGTCCGGCGCAGGGCGACGGTGACCACCTCGGCGCCGCTGGCCTCCACCGCGCGTACCGTCTCATCCAGGTCGCGGTACTTGCCGGTGCCCACCATCAGGCGGGAGTGGTAGGTGCGGCCGGCGACCCGCAGCGGGTCGTCGGCCTCCACGCGGTTTGCCGCGGTGGATCGGGAGTCAGGGTTCGTCATGACAGGGCTCCGCCTCCAATGGCGTGAATGACCTCCACCCGGTCTCCGTCTCGCAGCGCGTATTCGGTCCACCGGCCGCGCGGCACGATCTCCTCGTTGACTTCCAGCGCCAACCGGCGCCCTCGCCCGCCTTCGACTAGTTCGAGGAGTTCCGCGCACGTAGTGCCGCCGGGCACCCGCCGCGATTCGCCGTTGACCGTGACCGTAATGGATGAAGTGGCATCAGACACCCCCCTATTTTACCGAAAAGTTGGTAATACCGGGGCGGCGATCACTCCCCGGGCGTTTGGGGCTCAATCCTTCGCCGCCATTCGACGCCGCTGGGCCCACAGGACAACCGCCGAAGCAGCGAGCGCTCCGCCGACAACGGCCAGCGAGCCGGTGAGGCTCTCCATGATGGAGGGATCGGTCACCAACACCAAGGCGAGGGCGACCATGACCATGCCTCCGACCAGCTTCAGCGTGCGGCCGTGGCGCTCCTGCAGACGGCTCGCCCGCAGCGTGATCAACGCGCCCGCGAGGATGGCGATCTCCACCGAGAGGTAAGTGAGCAGATAGAGGCCGAGCAACATCCCGAAACCGGCCGCGCCAACGCCGGCTTCTGCCAGCAGCGAGGTCCAGATTACGGGAAAGCCGGCCGTGCAGGGCAACTCGATCAGCGCTACGCCGCCGGCAAGCAGCACGGTGATCGCCAGCGTCACCGGCAGTGGCCGGTCTTCCCGGACGGCGCGGCCGCCCCGGTAGATCCGGGGTTTGAACCGGTCGGGTATGGTCAACGAAAGCCCCTGCTTATAGGCGAAGAAGTCCTTGATGTTGATAAGGCCGAAGCCGAGCGCGAGCAGGGCGACGGCGGTCTGTATCCACCCCAACTGGCCGGCTACCACCAGGGCGGTGAAGAGTCCGGCGATAAAGACCCCGTAGATGGACGCAGTAACGGTCAGAAAGGTCAGCCCGACGGCCGCGATCCGCGCACGGGAGCGACTGCCGATGATCATGGCCAGCAGCACGGTCAGCACCCAGAGCGAACAGGGGTTGAAGCCGTCGACAAAGGCGACTAATACCGTGGCCGCAAACAGAGAACGTCCCGCCAGTTCGATGCTCCCGAACGGTCCGAGATCGAGCCGCCCGGGCGCGTCGGCGGCCGGCCCCGGCGCGTCGGCCAGATGAGCGTGAACAGCGCGGGTGATGGTTGCCGCCAAGTGAGGTGAGAAACCGACCCACACGTGGTCGCCGAGGATGAATGTCGGAACCGCTGAGGCCGAGTGGCTCCGCGAGCGCATCATATCGATGAAAAGCGCCAGGCCGGCCGGATCGTCGACCACCTCGATCCGGTGAATCCGAAGCCCCGGAATGTCGTCTTCGAGTTCGTCGAGCCACTTCTCGGCTTGTGCGCAGGCGGGACAGCCGTCACGGCCGAAGTACCACAGCACCGCCTCGCCCGTAGCGTCCTCGGTGGCGGACGCTACGCCCGAAGTGCGAACGCCGGACGGCGCCAACTCAGCCGCCGCGGCGGCCGCCTGTCCAGCCGCTAACGCTGTGGCGAGGATCAACGCAATCAACGGCTTGACGTCCATAACACACTTATACGGCGGAAGTCGCTCCTGCAATATACCGGTACGTCCTGCATCGCACGACCCGCCGGATGACCGGTACGAGGTGTTGTCGATTACGCCGGTGGGCGCTAAGATCGAAAAGCGAACGCGGGTGTAGCTCAATGGTAGAGCCCCGGTTTCCCATTCCGGCGACGTGGGTTCGATTCCCATCACCCGCTCCATCTTCCGCCTTCCGCCGGCACAGCCCCCCGGTGGCCGCGCCTTACCGCGGTTCGGGTCCGTCGGTATTCGCTTCCTTGGCGGCAGTCTCCTCCGCGTCCGCAGCTGCTTCTTCGGCCTCGCCGGCGGCCGCCTCCGCAGCCGCTTCTTCGGCCTCGCCAGCGGCCGCCTCCGCTTCCGCTTCGTTGTACCGCGGGTCCATCTCAAGGATGACCGGCGTGGTGCGAGCGACCGTGACGAAGGGCGCCTGCCCTTCGATGTCCACCTCTTCGGTCCGGAACAGCCAGGCGCACAGCGCGATCAGCGTCGCCACGACGGCGACGAAGAGGAACAGCCCCCGCGGACCGATGTAAGCCATGACTTGGCCGGCCGCGGTCGGCCCCAGGGTCGCGCCGAGACCCCAAAAAAAGAGGAGCGTTCCGCTGACCGAGACGAAGTCCTTCGGCTGCAATACGTCGTTGGCATGGGAGACCGAGAGCGGGTAGAGGGTGAATGAGACCCCTCCGAACATCGCCGCTACCGGGATCAGCAGGCTTAACGGCAGAAAGTCGGCGACCGCGAGGGTCGTGGCCACTACCGTAGTGCCCGCACCAACGGCGATGAGCAGAGGGCGGCGGCCGAGCCGGTCGGACAGTTGACCGATCGGCCACTGTAGCAGCACGCCTCCGAAGATGATCGCCGACATCAGGAGCGCGATCCCGTCCACGCCGATCCCGGTCGATAGACCGAAGACCGGGGTCATGGCGAAGATCGCTCCATTGATCAGGCCGGCGCTGACGGTGGTAACTCCGGCGAGCGGCGTGCGCCCCAGGGTGGCCCGAAGGGCCATTCGGTGGCGCTCCGGCGCCTTGGGGTACTCGGCGCGGGTAATGGCGACCGGGATCAGGGCCAGGCCCATCAGTAGGGCCGCAATCACGAAGAGTTCAGTTCCGGCAGGGTCGCCGACGTAGAGCAGCAGTTGGCCGCTGCCGAGGGCCGCGAAGGCGACGACTTGGTAGACAGAGAAGATCCTACCCCGCGTTTCGGAAGTGGCGCGCTCGTTCAGCCAGCTCTCAATGACCATATAGAGCCCGGCGATGCTGAAGCCGCTCAACACGCGCAACGCCGCCCATAGGTAGGCGTCGAGATAGAGGCTGTGTCCGAGCACCGCCGCGTTGGCCAGCGCGGCGAAGACCGCAAAGGCCCGAATGTGGCCGGCCCTGTGGATCACGTGGCCGGCTTGCTGCGCACCCACCATCAAGCCCAAGAAGTAGGCCGACATGACCAGGCCGGTGGTCGTCGCGTCGAAGGCCTCCAGCGTCATGCGCACACTAAGCAGCGTCCCCAGCAGGCCGCCGCCAAGCATTAGAATGCCGACCGAAATTAGGAGCGCGGAGACGGAGAAAAGGATTTCGCGCACGGCGTAGGGCCCCAAGGGTATTCAGACCCGCGAAGTGTGGGATAACCCCAACAGCAGGACAAGTTGCGGAAAGAGCGGAGTGGGGGGCAAAGCGTGTACAAACTTTACGGAAAGTTGGCAAAGTCAGGAAGTTTGACCACAGCGGCCTGAAGCGGTAAAAGACATACCGCTTACGATTAGCCACGGAGGTGGGCCTTGGCCTTTCTTTCCATCGGATTTCGCCCCTTCTTCCTCGCCGCCGCGCTCTTCGCCGCAGTGGCGACAATCTATTGGGCGATCTGCCTCGCCGGTGCTCCGGTGCCGGTTCCCGGCGACCCGTTCCTCTGGCACGGGCGGGAGATGGCGTTCGGCTTCGCCTCGGCACTGGTGGCCGGCTTTCTGCTGACCGCGGTCGGTAACTGGACCGGCCGGCGGGTGGCCGGGCCCGGTCTGATCGCGGCGTTGGTGCTCCTCTGGCTCGCGGGCCGGTTGGTGCATGCCGCCGGGTTCGTGCCGCCGGTGCTGGCGGCGGCTGTCGACCTCGCCTTCCTGCCCGCGCTGGCGGTGGTGCTGGCGATACCGCTGATCCGGGCGGGCGTGGCGCGCAACCTCTTCGTTCCGCCGCTGATCCTCGCCTGGGCGGCTTTCAACGCGGCGGTCCACGGCGAGGCGCTTGGGCTCTGGTCGGGCGTTGCGCGGCCGGCGGTGGAGACCGTGGTCTGGCTGTTGGGCGTGTTGATGGTCCTCATCGGGGGGCGAGTGATCCCCTTCTTCACCAGCCGCCGCCTGCCCCACGCGACCGTCGTTGCGCGGCCCCGGGCCGGCCTCGCCGCGGCGATCGTGGCCGTGCTGGTGCCGGCGGCGCTACTGGTATCGGAGCCGGCGGCCGCAGCGGCCATGGCGGTGGTCGGCGTGTTGGTTCTCTTCCGTCTGTCCGGGTGGGGAACCAAAGAGACGCTGGGGGAGCCGATGTTGTGGGTTCTCCACGCCGGGTACGCCATCTTGGGGCTGGCGTACCTGTTGGGGGCGGTCCACTACCTGGGCGGGCCGGTGCCGCCGAACGCGCCGCTCCACGCTATAGCGGCGGGCGCCCTCGGGACATTGGGGCTCGGCATGATGTCGCGGGTGGCTTTGGGCCATACCGGCCGCCCGATTGTCGCTGACCGTTGGGTGGTGACGGGCTTCGTGCTGGTGATTGTCGGAGGGCTGACGCGGGTCGCCGCGGCCTTCTGGCCGTCGCCGGACCTGTGGGTGGTTGCGGGAGTGTTGTGGGGCGGCGCGTTCGCGGTCTACGCCGTGCGCTACTTCGGCGTGGTGACCCGCCCGCGGCCCGACGCCGTGCCCTTGGGTTGAGGCCGTTGCCGCGCCCCCGCGGTCAGGCCAAGTCGAGGTCGACGGCGATATCCGAACAGCTGTTGCGGAGCAGGTCGGCCAGGGTGTAGCGGCCCAAGGCCTCGAAGAAGGCCTCCAGCGCCTCGCCCAGCACGGGGCGCAGCGAGCAACTGCCGGCGATGCGGCACGGCCCCCGGTTGGTGTCGAAGCACTCCGCCATATGGAACTCTTCCTCGGTTTGGCGGAGCAGTTCTCCCAGGTTGATCGCTTCCGGCGGTTTGGCCAGCCGAATGCCGCCCCGTTTCCCCCGCACCGTCTCGACATAGCCGTGGGTGGCGAGCCGGTTGACGACCTTCATCAGGTGGTTCCGGGAGATCCCGTACCGGTCGGCGATCTCGCCGATCGTCACCAAAGATTCGGAGGTGATGCCCAGGTAGAGCAGCACTCTGAGCGCGTAGTCACTGTGTCGGGTCAGTCGCATGCCGGCACTCGCTGTGGGGGAACATCCTTATATTAAATACCTTTGTGTGGCCAAAGCCAGAGAGATCCGTGGCTGGGCACCTCTCATCCTAACAGGTGAAGCGGTAGCGGGTTCTTGCTGATCGCCACCGCGTAAATATAGGCGAAGACGGTGATCGCGCCGGCAAACGCGGCAAGCCGCGTCATCAGCGTCCGCCCGCGCTTGAGCGCAATGCTGCCCAACACGATATAGACCAGAACGCCGATCACCTTGGCGGTCAGCCAGTGGTGGACGAACGGATACTGGTAGATCTGGAACAGCAGCGCAATCCCGAATGCCAGCAATGCCGTATCGATGACGTGTGGCACTACGCGGAAGAAGAAGTGCTGCAACCAGCGGGAGCGTAGCGCCATCAGAACGCCACGGAGCAGAAACAGCCCGATGCTGAGGTAGGCCGCCAACATGTGGCTGTGCTTGAGCACGAGGTAAGTCGACATTCAGCCGGTCTCCGCTGGCGGTTCGGTTGCTGGGCGTATTCTTCCGCGCTGGCGGCTCCGCTGCAACCGCAACGGCCCGCGCCTATACTGCCGGTAGCGGTAAGGGTCGTTACTGGGGAGAGCGAGGCGGTGACAGAAGAGCAGGATCGTTCCTTCATCCGGAATTTCGCCACCGTGGTCGGCGTGTTGGTGGTGATTACCGTCGTGCTGGTGGTTCTCTCGACCTGGATCAGTGGTTGGATCGACGAGCGCGATGCGCAGCGCGCCGAACTGGAGCGGGAGCGGATCGCCGAGCGCACTCGTCCGGTCGGCCGTGTCCGCC